>JBGOWS010000212.1:0-4235 GCA_041478735.1 Thermodesulfovibrionia bacterium
ATCAAAAGGCGAGATTGCTTCGTTTTACTCGCAATGACAATTCTTATTGCTGGATTTGAGTACTAATAAGTTCATAAGTAAGAATACATATCATCCAACTTTTGTCATTCCGTGCTTGACACGGAATCCAGTGTCTTTCTGGATTCCCGCTCTACGAGTCGTAGACTTTCACGGGAATCGGCACGAGCCCTTGGCTCACAAAGGAACATGAAAATCGAACCCCCTCCCCAACCCCTCCCGCCAGGGGAGGGGAGATTTATAATAAATCCCAAAAGGGAAGGGAATTTTTATAAAACCCTCCCTTGTGTAAGGCGATACCCAGTTTCCCCCCCCTTGACGGGGGAGGGGGGGGGTGATTTAATCAAATAAATGTCATTCCAGCTTGTCTGGAATCTTTCTTTAGGAATGGGAGAAGGATTTCGGACAAGCCGAAATGACAGAAAAAGAGTTGAGGTGAATATGAGGATTTTAATTACCGGCGCAAATGGTCAGCTCGCAAGGGATTTTCAGAAGGCATTAGAGAATTATAACTATACAGTGACGGCTCTGGATAAAGAAAGTCTGGATATATCTGATTTAAATATTGTTACAGAAGCTGTTTCAAAATATAACCCTGATATCATCTTAAACTGTGCTGCTTATAATTTCGTAGATAAGGCTGAAGAAGATTTTGATACTGCATACAGAGTAAATGCCTCAGGGGTGAAAAACCTGGCTCTTGCATGTAAAAAAAATAATACCCTGTTGGTTCACTACAGCAGTGATTACGTATTTGACGGGACGAAGGAGGATTTTTACACAGAAGAAGATGAGCCGAATCCGATTAATAAATACGGGGAAAGCAAATTGTCGGGCGAAAGGTTTTTAAAAGAGGAGACTGATAAATTCCTATTGTTCAGGCTTAGCTGGGTATTTGGAGATGGGAAGCAGAACTTTCTTTATAAATTGTCAGAGTGGGCAAAGAAAAACAGAGTCTTAAAGATCGTTTGTGACCAAATCTCAGTGCCTACGTATACAAGAGATATTGTAAGTTTAACAATGTTTGCAATTGACAAAGGTCTGAGGGGAGTTTACCATCTTGTCAACAGCGGATATGCCTCAAGATATGAAGTCGCACGCTATTTTATAGAAAGGCTTGGTATGGATAACCTTATATTGCCTGTAAACTCAGATTGTTTTCCTTCACCTGCCAGAAGGCCGTATTTTTCTGCGATGTCGAATCTTAAACTTTCAAAAGACTTATCTGTTGATATTCCGGACTGGAAATTCGGCATTGAAAGATATACAGAAGCAATGCTTGAAAAAGAGGAAATTTAATGAAAAAACTATTAGTAACAGGCGGAGCTGGTTTTATAGGGAGTGAATTTGTAAGGAGCGGTGTTAGAAAAGGATATGTGCTAGTAATCGCGGACAGTCTAACTTATGCGGGTGATATGGAAAGATTAAAAGAGGTGGAAAAAGAAACCACCTTTTACAGGACAGATATAACCGATAAAGAATGTTTGGAATATATATTCGATGCAGAAAAGCCGGATATTGTTGTTCACTTTGCAGCTGAAAGCCATGTTGACAGGAGCATACTGGATGCTTCTCCTTTTTTAGATACAAATATAAAAGGAACCCAGGCCCTTCTTGATGTATCAAGGCATTATGAAGTTGAGAAATTCATAAATATATCAACTGATGAGGTGTATGGTGAACTTACAGGAAAAGGCCGGTTCTATGAAACAACACCCCTGAACCCCAATTCTCCTTACTCTGTCAGCAAGGCATCTGCAGATATGCTTGGAAGGGCATATCATAGAACATATGGCATGCCTGTGATAACTGTAAGACCATCCAACAACTACGGCCCCTGGCAGTATCCTGAAAAACTGATACCGGTAGTCATTTTAAAGGCGTTAAGAAACGAAAAAATCCCTGTTTATGGTACGGGACAGAATGTAAGAGAATGGCTTTATGTTTCTGATTGCGTAGAAGCAATATTTTCAATTTTAGAAGATGGGAAGACAGGTGAAATTTATAATGTTGGAAGTGGAGAAGAAAAAAGAAATATAGATGTTGTCAGGGCTATTTTAAAACTCTTGGGCAAACCGGAGGATTTAATTGAATTTGTGAAGGACAGGTTAGGACATGATTTCAGATATTCTCTAAATTCAGATAAAGTAAAAGAACAAATCGGCTGGAAGCCCGGAATACTTTTCCCCGAAGGCGTAGAGAAGACAGTGAAATGGTATGTGGATAATATAAGATGGGCAAACAGCAAACTCAACAGCTTCAGCGAAAGATGCTAACTAACAAATCAGGCTCAGGTTCAGGTTAAGAAGTTAAAAGATGATTAATAGCTCAACCTTAACCTCAACCTGGTATTTTTAAGTGGACAATAAAATCTTCCGCGAATACGACATACGGGGAATCGTCGGCACAGACCTTGACGAGGGTTTTGCCTTTTCCCTCGGAAAGGCATTCGGTTCGCTCCTTAAAAGTATAAATGCCGGGGCGAAGTGTGCAAGCGTTGGCAGGGATGCGAGGATTAGTTCCGAAGCTCTTGCTGCGAATATCATTAAAGGAATAATATCAACAGGCATAGATGTCTGTGACATCGGACTCTGTCCCACTCCACTGCAGTATTTTTCCATCCACCATCTTAATCTTGATGGCGGCATCATGGTGACAGGAAGCCATAACCCTCCTGAATACAATGGTTTCAAACTGTCCATAGGTAAAGAGACGATCTTTGGAGACAAGATTCAGACCCTTAAAGAACTCATGCAAAAAGAGGCCTGGGTTGAAAGTCCTCACATGGGGCATGTTGAGCATTACGGCATACTCGGTGCATATAACAGTATTATGAAGAACAGGTTCTCCTATTTATCGGGTAAGGACTACAAAAAGCTGAAGGTGGTGGTTGACGCAGGGAACGGCACGGGAGGGATTGTTGCTCCGGGGATATTAGAGGCCATGGGATGTGAGGTGATCCCCCTTTACTGTGAACCTGATGGGAGATTCCCTAATCACCATCCGGACCCAACTGTGGTTGAATACATTAAGGATCTCATAAGGGTGACAAAAGAACAAGGGGCTGATATCGGTGTTGGATATGATGGAGATGCAGACAGGATAGGCATTGTTGACAGCTCAGGGAATATTATATGGGGTGACCAGGTTATGATTATCCTTGCAAGGGACATCCTGAAAAGGAAACCTGGAGCAGTTATCATTGGAGACGTAAAGTGTTCGCAGTTGATGTTTGATGATATAATTAAACACGGTGGGAAGCCCATTATGTGGAAGACAGGACACTCCCTTGTGAAAGACAAAATGAGAAAAGAGGGCGCCCTGCTTGCAGGCGAATTCAGCGGCCACATTTTTATTTCAGACGGCTACTTTGGGTTCGATGATGCCCTCTACACAACCTTTCGGCTTGTAGAGATTATGAAGACCACAGCCCTTGGTATAAACGAATTGCTTTCAGACATCCCGCATATGTGCTGCACACCCGAGATACGTGTTGACTGTCCGGAGGAACAAAAAAAGACGGTTGTGGAGTGCCTGGTGCGCCGATGTAAGGAGTACAGTGTATCGGGCAATAGCCCCTTCCACATAAAGAAACTCTATGACATAGATGGGGTGAGGGTTGTTTTTGAAAAGGGATGGGGGCTAATAAGATCAAGTAATACCCAGCCAGTAATCGTAATGCGATTCGAAGCAGAAGACGAAGAGTCTCTGAAAAACTACAGATCGTTTCTTGAGAATGAACTCAAAAAAGCAGTAAGTACTAAGTACTAAGCAGTAAGCACTAAGCACCAAAGAACACTAAAATAAAATATTGGGAACAAAGAGACAAAATGAAATATAATGGTTATAAGGATTTGAAGGTTTTTCAGCTTGCTTATAAATCAGCAATGGATATTTTCGAAATTACTAAATCATTCCCAAAAGAAGAAAAATATTCACTTGTTGATCAGGTTAGACGATCCTCAAGAAGTGTCCCTGCCAATATAGCTGAGGCATGGAAGAAAAGGTTATATCCTAAAATGTTTGTCAGTAAAATTATTGATGCTGCTGGCGAGGCAGGTGAAACAGAAGTCTGGTTGGATGTTTCTAAAGATGCGGGTTATCTATTATTAGAAAAATATGAAAATCTTTTTTCTGGCTATGATGAAGTTAATCGAATGCTGTATGGAATGATTGATAAACATGAGAAGTTTAGTAGGCAATGATATGCATAGTGC
>JBGOWS010000047.1:0-12029 GCA_041478735.1 Thermodesulfovibrionia bacterium
AGTCTCATCAATAAATTTATTCTTCAGGGATCTTGAGAGGTTGACAGTTATATTCATAACACTCCTTTTCTATTTCACACCTATCATCTATCCTGAAACCATGATACCAGAAAAGTATAAACCTTTCATAAATCTCAATCCATTAGCCCCTTTGATGATAAGCTGGAGAAACCTGTTTTTAAATGGCACATTAGAGCTACCATATCTTGCTACTAGCCTTCTTTACGCCCTCCTTGCATTAGCATTAGGTTATATAATATACAGAAAACTCGCCTGGAAGTTTGCAGAGGTATTATGAGCGACCCTGTAATTATCTTTAGCAATGTCAGTAAAAGCTATCCACTTTATCATCACATTACGGCTGGAATTAAGAATTTCCTATTTCATCTTCCAAAGGCAGTAAGCCAGATGAAGAATTCAAGATTTCAGGCATTGAAAGACATATCTTTTGAAGTCTATAAAGGTGAGACCTTCGGCATAATAGGTAGAAATGGCGCAGGCAAAAGCACTACATTGGGGCTTATTGCAGGTGTTTTGAAACCAAGCAAAGGCAAGGTATCAGTAAAAGGAAGGATTTCTCCCTTACTTGAGCTTGGGGCAGGATTCCATCCAGAACTTACGGGAAGAGAAAACATCATGCTCAATGGTGTCCTTATGGGGCTTACGAGAGCAGAGGTTTTAAGAAAAATGGACGAGATAATAGAATTTTCTGAACTCAGAGAATTCATAGAACAGCCTATTAGGACATATTCTAGCGGCATGCTTGCAAGACTTGGCTTTTCTGTGGTAGCGTCTCTTGATCCCGAGATTTTATTGATTGATGAAGTGCTGGCCGTGGGTGATCTGAATTTTCATAGGAAATGTTTAGATAAGATGTCGAGTTTTAAAAAAAGAAGTGTTACAATGGTTTTTGTATCGCATTCTATGACAGATGTGGAGAGGATATGCGATAGGGTGGCATGGATTGAGAACCATACTATCAAAATGTTAGGTGACCCTAAGAATGTTATCGCAAGTTATATAAACTGAAAGCATGAGATGAACGGAGGTTTAAACATGCCGAGAATAATAAAAGACAAAAGAGGTTTTACTCTAATAGAGATGTTGATAGTTGTGGCAATAATAGGACTTATAGCGTCCTTAATAATGCCAAATCTCCTTGGCAGGTTTGAAAGATCAAAGGAGGAAATTACCAAAGCTCAGGTGGAAATGCTTTCGTCAGGGATTCAGGCCTTTATACTCGATGTAGGTAAATGTCCCAATTCACTTACCGAACTTATCAATTCAAGTGACCCTAAATGGAGAGGGCCTTACCTATCCAAAAAAGAGATACCTCTTGATCCGTGGGGAAAAGAATACCAGTATAAATGCCCTGGAGACCATGGAACCTTTGACCTTTATTCCTTAGGTCCTAACAACAGGCTTGACGAGAGGTCTATAAAGAACTGGTAAGATGCTTATAGGCGAGTTACTAAAAAATCTTTACAGTGTAAGAGATGAGGATATAATAAAGGCGCTGGAGATACAGAAGGAGGTTGGAGGTTACATAGGTCAGATACTCATTCAGACTGGAGCCATTACAGAAAGCCAGCTCATTAACGCCCTTTCAGAGCAGCTTAAACTCCCGATTTTCAATAACGAAAATAGTATGCCTGCTGAAGAAATCCTTTCCTATCTAAAAGATAAACTGAACATTGATTTTATAGTAGAGAATGGTTTCGCACCTGTTAATATAGACCATGAAAAAAGGAGATTGAGTTTTATAACCAATGATCCATTAAAGAATTTTGCACTTGAGTATATAGTAAAGACGATTGATTATGACATACATATATTCCTTGCAACAGAGAGAACTGTCATAGAGGCTTCAAAACAGTTCATCCTCAGTCCAAAAGAAGACACCGTATCCCTGCAAATTGAGGAGAGTCCGGAGAAACTAAAGGATATGGCATTTGAGGCACCTGTCATAAAATATCTGAATAACGCACTCAGCCGTGCTGTTGAACTAAATGCATCAGACATCCATATTGAACCTTCTGATAGCAAATACAGAATTAGATTCAGGATAGATGGGGTCTTACATGATATAGATTCAGTTGCGGAGAGCTTTTACCTTGCCCTCGTATCGAGAATCAAACTCCTTTCCGGGTTGGATATTGCAGAAAAGAGACTACCCCAGGATGGAAAGTTCAGTACAAGGATTGGCTCTGCGCTTATAGATATCAGGACATCAACAATCCCAACCGCAAAGGGTGAGGATGTGGTCATAAGGCTCCTCTACAGAAGCACGCTTAGCTTTGATCTGAGGAATCTTGGATTGAGGGATGACCATTATAATCTCCTAAAAAGGACAATCTCAAGGCCCTACGGCATGATACTTATTACCGGCCCTACTGGCTCTGGAAAGACCACAACCCTTTATTCTATTCTTACATGTCTTAACAACAGCGAGAAAAAGATAATCACAATAGAAGACCCGGTGGAGTATCAGCTTGAGGGATTAAATCAGATTCAGGCAAAAAGCGAAATAGGGCTTGACTTTGCAAGTGCATTGCGCTCTATTTTAAGGCACGACCCGGATATAATAATGGTTGGAGAAATAAGGGATAAAGAGACTGCGAGGATATCTATCCAGTCTGCCCTCACAGGTCATCTTGTACTTTCTACACTGCATACCAATGATGCGCCAAGCAGCCTCTTCAGATTACTTGAGATGGGCATAGAGGATTACCTGATAAATGCTTCAATAATTGGAATCGTCGCCCAGAGAATAATCAGATTAAATTGCCCGCACTGTAGTGCCGATGCATCTATTTCAGATAACTTAATAAAGCAGTACGGAATGAAAGAACTCCGTGAAAAATTTCGCTCTGTTTCCGAAGTGATAAACTTCAGAAAAGGAAAAGGATGCCCAAAATGTGCATGGACGGGTTATAAGGGCCGAACATCCATTTTCGAGATGTTTGAATACGATGAAGAGCTGAAAGAGATATTCCTTAAGAATCACTCACTTAGTCCCATAGCATCATCCCTTATAAATCGGCCTTACTTCAGGACATTAAGGGAAGACGGTATACTCAATGTAATTGATGGAAGGACAACCTTAGAAGAAGTATTGAGGTTGACATAAGCAAAGTATGGACTTTGAGTATATGTGCATAGATACATCAGGTAAGGAATTCAAGGGAACGATATTCGCTTCAGACCATCCGGATGCCAAATCAAGGTTAAAGGGCATGGGCCTTTTAGTTGTGGAATTAAGTGAAAAGAAGGAAAAATCGGGAAGATTATACCAGATTAAAAAAAAGAAGATAACAGACACAGATATATATAACCTTTCAAGGGAGATGAGCGTTCTTCTGAATGCAGGAATCAATATAGACAAGGCATTAGAACTTTTAATGGGTTCGTTATCAAATATGGAGCTAAAAGGCATACTGCAACAGGTGCTCCGTGACATCAAAGGGGGGAAAGGCTTATCTAAGGCATTTGAGGAAACTAAAAGGTTTAATCCCCTTGTCAATGTAATGATAAAAGTGGGAGAAAGTACCGGAGACCTTAAGATTGCATTTGATAACATATCCCAATATATGAATTTTCAGATAAGGTTCAAAAATGAGATCAGAAACACGATGGCATATCCCCTTTTTCTCATCTTTGCAAGTATCGTGATTCTTATTGCTATATTCAAGCTTATAATACCGCGATTTTTTTCTATCTTCGGCCAGGACACCTCTTCCTTACCCCTGATCTCCAGAGCACTTTACAGCTTAAGTAAAATTATAAACTCTACCGATATCTTTTTCATCCTCGCATTCATCGGGATATTAATTTTATCCTCAAGACGGCTTAATTACGGGATTATTTTTAGAAGACTATTCACCTGCCTATTGTATCTGCCGGTTTTCAGAAATTTAATAATAAATCTTGAGCTCTCAAGGTTCGCATACTCCATGTACTCCATGCTAAAGAGTGGTGTTGAATTCATAAATGCACTTGTGCTATCAAAAGACGTGATACAGAATACCAGCATGGTGAACGAAATAGAGAAAACAGTCCCCCAAATAAAGGAAGGCAAGGGGATTGCTGATGCATTCTCATACGTAAGTTTTATCCCGCCAATGATGCTCGGGATGCTGAAGGTGGGAGAGAGTAGCGGGAATCTAAAGGAAATATTCTTTGAGCTGTACTCTGTGTTTGATGAGAAGTTCAAAAATTCTATGAAGAGAATAATGGTGCTTTTAGAACCGGCAGTTATAACGGTAATGGGTATCATTGTCGGTGTCATCGTAGTTTCCCTGATTCTTACAGTTATGAGTGTAAGTAACATAAAGTTATGAACAGGGGATTTACCCCGCACCATCAGAAAGCTATCCAGCTCTTTCAAAGAAAGGGCGGGATAAACCCGTGGATGAAAGGTGAAAATATCCCGAAGGGTATTACCCCAAAGCCACGGCTGTTAAGCCGTGGTGCGGGGTTTACCCTCATCGAAATCCTTATTTCCATAAGTATAGTCGGGTTAATGTTTACTGTTGCTATACCTGTTTCATATTCTATGTACAAGGCCTATAAAGAGTCCCTCGAGGCAGAAAAGGTATTGATGCTAGTATCATCTCTAAGGAGGGAATCCTTCCTCTATAGCAAAGAGACCATTTTGGATACAAAGGAGGGCAGACTGGTTGTTGATGGGACAGTAAAGGATGACTTTAAAGACATATTTATCCACACAGAAAGGTCCATAGTGTTTTACAGAAATGGAACAACCTCAGGGGGAAGGATTGTATTAAACACGAAAGATAACATTTTTTATATAAATATTGATGCGCCTTTCGGAGGACTCAGGCTTACAAGGCAGATGGAAGGACAGGGACAAAGAGGGTGATGGAAATAAAAAATAATTCTGGAAAAGGTTTTATTCTTATCGAGATTCTGATAGCGGGATTCATCCTTACATCAAGTATCGCTGCCACCATGTATCTCTTCAGAGTCGGTTCCCAGCATCTGGAAAGGGCAAATATTTCTAATGTCCTTTCGTCAAAATTACCGCAGTCATTAAATTTTCTGAAAAGTATCGACATTGAGAAGAAAGACGGAAAAGAGGAAATGGGAGATGGCGTTACGCTCACGTGGAATGCAGAGGTGGTGAGTAAGATGCGACCTATGTTGGATATTTCAGAGGGTAGCATTCAGTCACCTCATGAACTAATACTCTACAAAGTCAATTTTCAGCTAAATCACAAATCCACCAAGAGGGACTATGAGATCAAGGTATTTAAGTTTAAGAGGCTTGTGTCGCCTTCAGAGATCTTATTCTGAAAATGGATATACCATTCTGGAGGTTCTTATTTCGGTTGCAATATTCAGTGTCATGGTAACCCTTGCCACAATGGCCTTGAATCAGGGCTTAAGGCAATACCATAATCTAATGGATCGGGGCGTAAATTTCTGGGACAATGCAAAATACCTTTGGTTAAATAAAAGCCTGAATTCTACGGTAGACTATTATGTATATTTAAAAGATGGTGGTTGGTTCCCGTACTTTAAGGGAAATCAGGAGCTCATCTCTTATGTCTCGTTGTCACCCCTTGCAGGTAATGAACCTGTTGTCGTCTGGATAAGAAACGAGCGCCAGGATGATGGGAGCCGTTCCCTTGTCTATTATGAACTGCCTGTTTTCTCAATGGGTATAAACGAGATAGAGAGGCAATACGCATTTGGAGACTTTAAGAAAGGCAAATCCATTACGCTACTCAAGGGGATACAGGATGTTGAGATTAGATTTTATGGTTATGACATATATGACATGAAGGAAAGCAGATGGCTTTGGTCCGCAGACTTTGCTGGTAACAAAAAGAGGGTTCTTCCAGAGGTACTCAGAATAGACTACAGGGAAAAAGACAATAGAGAAAAAAGGAGGTTAGTCCTTGGAGTAAATACAAACTCCATGCTCAAGATGATTTATAATGAGATATACCCTTATGAATAAAAAAGAGGGTGGTTCAGCCACACTCCTCACGATCTTTCTTTCAGCTATCATCATTACTATAGGAATCGGGTTCAACTGGATCGTGAAGGAACACCTTAAGGCTGCAGACGGGCTGAAGTTGAAATCAGAGGCAATGCTCAATGCCTATTCCACTTTTGATACCCTGATGTATTTAATCCTTATAGGTAAAAAGACTCAGAAAGAATATGTCATACAAAATGGAGAGGAATATTTTGCGATTACAAATATTCCTTTAAATGGTGAATATGTTACAGCAAAAAATGGTGTCCAGATAAGCATCAGGGACACTAGCGGGATGTTATCCCTCACCTCATTGAATGAATCAGCCCTGGAAAGGCTGATAGAGTTGTACTCAGGAGAAGACGCCGCAGGTATAATAGCCAGCTATCTCGACTGGGTAGACAGGGATAAACTTGTTAGAATCAATGGGGCTGAGGAGGCCGAATATAATTTTAAAGGACTCCCCTATAGTACAAGAAATTATCCCATCCAGTACAAGGAGGAATTTTCATTCATTAAGGGGATGAATAAGGAGCTATATAAAAAAATAGAGCAATATATTACAATTCTTCCATCTACGGGTTTTAATGTAAATACCGCACCAGAGGCAGTTCTTAAGGCCTATCTAGACATTGATGAAACCACTGTTAAATCCCTTCTGGATTACATCTCCAGGAAGCCCATCTCCTCAGATACAGAACTTTTTGGTATGACAGGCAGAAGGATTGTTCATGACGAAGGGGTTTATTTTTATCCATCCCCTTTTATGGAGATAACCATAAGGGCAGGTTTACCGGAACCACTTTATACAATTCATGCCGGCATAGATACTCGACAAAACCTGAATTTCCCGTATAGCGTGATGTACTGGAAGGAGGAATAACAGTGTTTGTATCTTACTGGCATAAGAAGGGTATTGATATATTCAGGATTAAAGATTCTGAAACCATTAAAGTGGCCTCAGGGGATGCAAACTCTTTAAGGCCGATAAAAACAATCGGTAAAAAAGTCCTTGTTGTGGCAAGAGAGATGCTCCTCCATATAAGGAAAAGGTATCCTCCCACCACATTGGAGAACCTGAAAAAGGTAGTTCAAACGGAGATAAGAGACCTTTTCCCTCTTGAAAACCCAGACTTTTTCTTCAGGATATTCGAAAAAACATCTGCCTACTGTCTTGTGGACATATGGGCATGGGAGTCTAATCACTATGAAAAAATAAAGAAGGTCTTTCTCTTCACCCATGTATTGCCTGAAGATGTGGCATTAGTATCTGAGGAGTCCGAGGTGAGTTTATTTGAACAAAATGGTCTTCAGAATTTAATTGCTCATAACAAAAACGGCTTCATCGGAGGTCTTTCCACCAGAACACTTACAGAGGAGACACTGGAGATGTTTTTACACAGTCTCGGGAGGTATGCCAGTGAGATTAAGAGGATAAGGGTATATGATGCAGTGAAGATCTCAGATAGAGACACCCTCGGTACCATTCCACTTGTTTCTGAACAGGGGAAAGACTACCCGGTCTGCCTGAGGGATATAAAAAGGTTAGACCTCAGGGAATTTAAGGTCAAAGGTCAAAGGCCCTTTGCAATAGATATCCAGTTTGTACTGAGGGTTGCGATTTATTTTCTGATAGCCTATTCCCTGTCCCTGTATATCAACAAAAGAAACTATGAACTTGCCATTGATGAGGTTTCAAAAAGACTCAATGCCCTTAAGGTGGAGCAATCGAGTGTAGAAAAAGAGAGAGAAAGAGATGAATATTCAGAGGTTATTAATGAGCTTAAGGAAAAGCGGGAATCGAGATTAGATCCCCTCCTTGTAATGGATTCATTGGCCCAATCCATCCCTGAGGAAAGTTACCTCACAAGGATGTTATTAAATGAGGGGAATCTTGAACTTTCCTTTGCATCAAAGGACCCCCTCGATGTCATAAAAAGCCTTTCCACTGCGAAGTGCATTAAATCCGTGAAGCTCAAAGGAGCCCCAATGAAATCCCAGGACGGGACATTCAATTTTCTTCTTTCACTGGAGCTGATGCCATGCCAGTGATGAAAGACTTCAAAACCGTAGGGATTTACCTTATAATTATTCTTGCTATCATGAAATTTGTTCTAGTTCCTATAAACAACTCTTTAAATGCAAAAAAGACTGTACTCAATGAATACCTTGATACTTACAGGACAAGGTCTCTTATAATACAAAAATATATTTCTACACCGGAGACGGAGAAAACAGGGGAGGAGAAGGAAAGATTTCTAAAACTAATAAATCCCAAGGATTCCCCGATTCCTGTCATTCAGTCTAAGACCCTCAGTTCAGTAATAGAAAAGGCCGAAAAGAATGGCCTCACCGTGTTGAATTTTGAACTGCCTGATGCTGCCACAGGAAAAAATATCACAGAGGTTCCTCTGCTTGTCAGACTAAAGGGAACGCCAAAGGCATTGACAGACTTATTAAAGGATGTCAGAAAGATGGCTAGTCTGACAGAAATAAAGGGGCTCCAGATAGAAAAAAGTGGAGACGAATTCCTTTTTACCATTACACTCACAACATACAGGGTAGAAAGATGATTTTATCTCAAAATGATTAGCAACCTCCCCTCTATTAAGAGGGGTTAGGGTGTGTGTTAAATCCCCTCTATTAAGAGGGGTTAGGGGTGTGTATATTGAGCAAAATATACTACAATTCAAAACTGAAAGAATTAGCACGACGATTAAGGAAAAACAGCACAAAGGCGGAGATAAAGCTCTGGAATTATTTAGAGTCTGTTTATAAACTCCGTTTTTCAGTCTGTCATTCCCGAAGTCCTTAATCGGGAATCCAGTGTTTTCAAGAGGTTCTGGATTCCTGCTTCCGCAGGAATGACGAAAAAACGGACTGTATGGACAGACACTATTTAGAGTCTGTTTATAAACTATAAAGCCCCCTCACCCCTGCCCTCTCCCACCAGGGGAGAGGGTTGATAAATAAGCCCCTCCCTTGATGGGAGGGGTAAGGGGAGGGTGAATAATCAACATTTATAAACAGACTCTATTTAAAGAGAAAACAATTAATGGGATATGATTTCATAGACAAAAGCCAATTGACAACTATATTGTAGATTTTTTCTGTAGTGAACTGATGTTAGCAATTGAATTAGATGGATATACACATAGTTTTGAAGAGGTTTTTGAAAAAGATGATCTCAAGGAACAGAGGTTAAGGGAATTGGGAATAACTGTTTTAAGGTTTGCGGACGAAGATGTGATGAATAATATTGATGCTGTTTTAAACAGCATACGACACTTTATTTTATGTCATGAAGAAAAAGAGCAAGAAATTGGATAAAGACATCATTAAAAGACACCTCATAGACATAATTTCCATACTTGCTCTTGCCTTATTTATTCCTATACTTGTGATAAATAAACCCGATATACGCTATAATGAACAGTCTGCAAGAAAGCATATTCCACAGGCGGAAAAAAAGGCAAAAGGAAAGGATGTCGAAAAAGTGACCCGAACTGAAAGGTTCAACAACATAGTGCAGCGGAACATATTTTCTCCAGATGGTGCATACATCACACCTAAAGGGAAGGGTCCTTTGCCTTTAACCGAAAACCCCTATCGCCTTATAGGCGTTTTAACATCTGGGCTTAAGAGGGCTGTAATAGTCGACTACGCAGGAGAGGTTTTCATCCTGAAGGAAAAGGGAAGGCTCGATGATGGTTCTGTCATATCACGCATAGGCAATACATATGTCACACTAAAGAGGGGAAAGAAGGAAAGGGAGCTTAAGATATTCGATATCGGGGGAAAGAGGAATTAATGAAAAAATATACCCACGTTTTTATCCTGTTTTTCTTCCTGTTTATAGGTTGTGCCACAGTCCAGAAATCAGGAATTATTAAGCCCGAGATATCAAAGACTGAAGAGGCAGGACAAACCACACAGGTGGAGCCCCCGTCTTCAGGGACACCTTCAGCAGCACAATCAAAGATGGAAGAACTGACACTTCCAAAGTACGAAAGACCAAAGGCAGAGCAGCCCCTCCCGAAGGCAGAACCCATTGATCCAAAGAGACTTGCCCTGGAGGACAGGCCCGTGATGATCAATGTGGACGGAATGCCCCTTTCAGACTTCATAATCTATGCCATAGGTGATACATTGAAGGTTGCATTCTTCATGGATGAGGCAGTAAAGAACATGAAGACACCTGTGACCTTAAGAATGACGCAGGAGATGCCTGCTGCAAAGGCGCTGGAGATAGCCATAGAGGTTCTCAGGCAGCATGATCTCATAGTTGAGGAAAGGGCAGGGGCCCTTTATATACTCAAATCAAAGCCGGCGCCGAGACAGCCAGAAGATATTAAGGTCGGACGGACAGTGGCAGATAGCTCTGCCCAGGTTGTCCAGATTGTACCTTTAAGGCATTTAAGGGCAGGGGATTTGGTTGGCTTAATTACAGATTTTTACAAGACCAATGTGAGCGTGAAAGTCTATCCCGACGAAAATGCCCTTTTACTTGCAGGCCCTGCATTATCCATAAAGGAGATCATCAGTTTCGTGGAAATAATGGATGTCCCTTATCTCCGTGAAAAAAAGCTTTTTTTGATTCAGCTCACATACTGGCAGCCTGATGAGTTTATTAAACAGATGACGACCATCCTTGAGGGTATAGGCTTTACGGTAGCAAGGACATCAAGGGATCCGGGCATCCTCTTTATACCAATTAAATTCCTCAACTGCATCCTCGCTGTATCTCCTGACGACAATACAACAAAGGTTGTTCTGGACTGGAAAAACAGGCTCGACACAGCAGAGGCAGCAGGCACAGAAGAGAAGGCATTCACATATACACCGAAATATTCCCGGGCATCAGACCTTGTGGATGCATTGAAAAAGCTTTACATGATTGCACCGGCTGTGCCAAAAACTCCTTCCTCAGTACAGGTATCGCCTCCATCAGCCATCAGTCCAGGCCTTAAGATAGCATCTGATGACAAAAGGAATATTGTACTCATCCTCACATCACCTGCTGAGTACAAGGGCCTTCTCAGTTTTCTTGAAAGGCTTGATGTTTCTCCAAGACAGGTCCTTATTGAGGCGACTGTTGCAGAGCTCACGCTGAGGGATGAACTCAAATATGGCCTGGAATGGTTTTTCAGAAATAAGATGTTGAAGGGAGATTATACCCTTCAGACATTATTTAGCGTGCCCACAGGCGGTCCTGGCCTCGTCTACCAATATATTTCTGATGCAGAGAAGTTCAATGTCGCGATCAACGCCTTTGCCCTTGACGATAAGGTCAATATCCTTTCAACTCCAAGGCTCATGGTGCTCGATAACGAGGAGGCAACAATCCAGGTAGGCACAGATATACCAATTATCACCGGTGAAGTCACTGCTGCTGATGTTTCACAGGCAGCACCCAGCATCATGAGGAATATCCAGTATAGAAATACAGGTGTCATCCTCAGAGTGAAGCCGACCATCAACACGGAAGGGCTTCTCACACTCAACATATCGATAGAAGTCTCTGAGATGGGAACGAATCCTCCTGGTATGGACTCCCCTACCATCTTAATGAGGAGGGCGACGACAACTGTTGTGGCTGCTCAAGGTAAGACCATTGTCCTTGGAGGCCTCATCTCTGAAAATAAAAGCTTTACTGTAAGCAAAGTACCCATCCTCGGAGATATTCCCCTAATAGGGATGCTCTTTAAGACCACCTCAAAGACAGATAATAAGACCGAGCTCATCATCTTCCTCAAACCGGCTATTATTACGAATATTGATCAAGCATCGAAAATAACCAATGAGCTTAAAAATGAGCTTAAGTGGCTCAAGTAAGAGTTATCAGTTTTGAGTTTTAAGTTTTAAGAAAGTTTTTTTAGGTTCTTTCTCATATTGTATGGGTAAGGACGACCGATCCCCCTTACCAACCACAATCAGGGAGTCTCAAAAGTCCCCTCTTGGGAGGGGTGAAGGGGTGGGTAAGGTATGGTTCTTCACCCAATCCTCAATTATCGCCACGACC
>JBGOWS010000179.1:0-4844 GCA_041478735.1 Thermodesulfovibrionia bacterium
ATGAAGAATTAATGCATACCTTTATTACACAGTTTTATTCAAA
Source organism: Thermodesulfovibrionia bacterium (assembly GCA_041478735.1). Taxonomy (GTDB): domain Bacteria; phylum Nitrospirota; class Thermodesulfovibrionia; order Thermodesulfovibrionales; family SM23-35; genus JBGOWS01. Next base: position 44 of record JBGOWS010000179.1, read on the forward strand.
AGAAATTATACCTCCATCTGAAATAATAACACCCGTGTTGCCCGAAGGATTGAAATCGCTTGTAAGGTGGCTCAGTCTGCGGAAAGGAGGAGCTGTAGAAATACTCGTTCCAAAGAGGGGTAAGAAAAAGGAACTTATCAACATGGCATCAGAGAACGCATACCTCGCATATAGAAATAGAAGGGAACCAAAACTCGAGGAACTGTTAAATGATTTAAAGGAAAGATTAAAACTTATAAAATCTCCTGAGGACATATGTGCATTTGATGTCTCTACTAGCTCAGGTAATGAATCTGTAGGTGCATTTATTTACTGGTCAGGTGGTGAATTTCAGAAGGATATGTACAGGAAGCTGAAGATTAAAACAGTGCAGGGAGTCAATGATTATTCGATGATGGAAGAAATAATCGAGAGAATAATAGGTAATCTTGAAGGCAAATTGCCTGACCTTGTTATTATTGATGGGGGGAAAGGACAGCTTGAAATAGCCAGAAAAGTTGTTAATAAGAATATTGCAGTATTTAGAGAACTGCCAATGCTTATTGCTATTGCCAAAGACCCTGACAGGGCATACCTGACAACATCGGAATATCCGGTAGACCTCGAAGACAGAAAGCCCTCATCCCTTCTCCTTAAAAACATAAGAGATGAGGCGCACAGATTTGCTATAGGCTATCACAGGAAGTTAAGGGACAAGAGGCTTTTGCAATCACCTCTTGAAACAATTCCTGGCATAGGCAAGAAACGGAGGCTTGAACTTTTGAGGGTTTTTAGTAGTATAGAAGATATCAGAAATGCTAACATCGAACAAATAGCAAAGCTTAAAGGTTTTAATAAGAAGGTTGCCGAAACCCTTCTAAATGAGCTTAGAAGGCTATAATGATAAAGATAAAGGAGACATTGTGAATATCTATATTTCAGGTTCGATAGCGTATGACAGGATTATGGATTTCCCGGGAAAATTATCGGACCACATTTTGCCGGACAAAATACACATACTGAATGTATGTTTTACTGTAAATGGGATGGTTGAAAAATTCGGAGGCACTGCCGGAAATATAGCTTATTCACTGAGCCTTCTCAATGAGAAGCCGTATATACTTGCAACTATAGGCAAAGACTATCAAGGTTATTTCGACTGGCTTGAAAATAACAATATCTCTACAAATGGGATCAAAATAATTAATGAAGAGCTTACTGCCGGGGCATATATAATAACCGACAAAGCCGACAATCAGATAACAGGATTCAATCCTGGCGCTATGAAATATCCATCCGGATACACTTTCGAAAACGCTGACCACAGGAACTCAATTAACCTGATTGCGCCAGGAAACCTTCGGGATATGATCGAATATGCAAAGACATGTAGAGATAAAGGCATAAATTATATCTGCGATCCGGGACAATCTCTCACGCAATGGGAAGGGAAAGTTCTTAGAGAGTGGCTCGATGGTTCAATGTTGTTGATCTCCAACGATTATGAACTTGAGATGATCATGAAGATGACAGGTATGGACAAAAAAGGACTGCTGGGGCTGACAAAAACTATTATAACAACCCTTGGAGAAAAAGGTTCTATTATACGCACTCCTGATTTTGATGTGAGTATCCCGGCAGCAAAAGTTTATGATGTCGTTGACCCTACAGGCGCAGGTGATGCTTACAGGGCAGGACTGCTGAAGGGAATTGTTATGGGCAGAGACATTGAAACTGCGGCAAAGATGGGAACTGTTGCGGCCATGTATGCGATAGAGAAATACGGGACTCAGGAACATTACTATACATACGAAGATTTTGTTGAAAGGTACAAAAGCAACTTTGGAAAATTGTGAGTGTATTTATGATAAATTTAAATTACGTGTCATTCCGGCTTGTCCGGAATCTTTCTTTTACTGTAATAGTTCAGCACCCCCTCCCCCTAACCCCCTCCCGCCAGTGGAGGGGGAATATTTATCAGCGAATCTAATAAGTTCCCTCCCCCTTGACGGGGGAGGGTTAGGGTGGGTGTGAACTATTACCTTTTACATAAACCAGTCATAAAGGATTTGAAGAAGGATTCCGAACAAGTCGGAATGACAGGAAAAACTAAGACCCTCAACCATGATTAATGAAGAAGCATTAAAAACCTACCTTTTGGAAAAATTCAGTGATGTAATTCAAGTGGATATCAGAATGCTCGGCTCAGGTGTTCAGGGCTCAGGCTTCCTTGTAGAAATGAAAACCAGGGATGGTATTAAATCGTATGTTGTAAAGACCCTCCTGTCCGAAGGCCTGGGACACGACTATCCTTCGGACAGGGCGGCTGTATTCCTTCTTGACCTTGATGAGTACAAAAACCTGCCCAAACATGTGAAGGCTGTTGATGTGCTGTCTGAAATGGAGGACGGTTCGATAAAGTCCATCGGCAGCGGAAGAGAATATTATCTGTTGATGGAGAAAGGAGAGGGCAGAGATTATTTTAATGACCTTTCTGAATTCTCCCATAAAAAAAGGCTTGAAATTTCTGATACTGAAAAGATAAAGGCAATGACATCGTATCTTGCAGAAATTCATTCTGTAAAGAAAGATTCAAAAACACTTTACTGGAGGAAATTGAGAGATACCGTAGGACACGGTGAATGTCTGATGGGAGTTTTTGATACATATCCTGACGGAACCTTGAGCTATGATGAAATAACAGCGATAATCAAAAAGTCAGTCGACTGGATTTATAGATTAAAACCCAAACACAATAGGCTGTCACAGATACACGGAGATTTTCATCCGGGTAATATCTGGTTTACCCCTCCATCACCCCCATTTGCTAAGGGTGGGAGTGGGGTGGTGGAATCCTTGCCAAGGGGGGGTGAAGGGGGGATAGATTTCATCCTCCTCGACAGGAGCAGGGGGCCCTGGGGTGAACCTGCAGATGACATAACAGCACTTACAATAAACTACATATTTTTTTCTGTGAAGAATCACGGTGACGTCAGGGAAGCATATCTCGAAGGTTTGAATTTGTTTTTTGATGAATATATAAAAGCCTCCGGCGATACAGAGATAACCGAAGTAGTTGCGCCCTTTTTTGCCTTCAGAGGCGTAGTCGTAGCCAACCCTGTTTTTTATCCTGAACTTACCTCAGAACAGAGAAGTCTTTTATTCAGGTTTGTTAACAATGTCCTTGATGATGACAGGTTTGAGTTTAAAAGGACAAATAATTATTTAAGGTGAAAATTTAATATAATTTCCCCAGTAGTTTAAAAGCTCCCCTGTTGCCCTGAGGTCACCCACGCAGTATCTCGCGATATCGTGGTATCGGCCGGCTTTAAACAGATCCTTAACCTCATAACCTGTAATGCCGCCTTCTTTAGGGCTCTTTATGCCGAATGTCCTGCACCACATGTCAAGACTAAACCGCCTGCGTGAGGCACCATAAAATGTAAGCTGATCAAGCAGGTCTATATGCGTATCATTATATCTATTCGGCATCAGTTCCTTCTTTGGCTTTATCCTATGAACAGCAGAACGGATTAAAATAAAAGGACAGTCGAAACCCCTGCCATTGAAGGTTATAAATTGGTTATAGTTCTTAATAACTTTCCAGAACTTCTCAAGAATTTCTCTTTCTGTTCCTGCCTCATAACGAACATTTTCTTCTTCGAATGGAAGGATTGGATCACCTGAGGTCTGGTAAAATACAAACCCCTTCTGTGTATCAGGATCAAGTAAGCCTATTGTGACGATTTCGGCTGTCAGGGGATAAAAAGAAAGGCGATCTTTTATTTCCTCTTTTTCATCTTCTGTCCCGGCATACCTCAAAAGGTATTCCTGGGTCGTCCTGTCGAGGGATTCAAAGTCCTTTCCGACTGTTTCTATGTCAAATATAACTCTGGACATTTTCATTTAACCCGAACAATGCAGACATTGTTCGAAATTTTATTTAACTCGATGAATTTATTGAAACCATCTCTATTGGTAATATTCACTAAAATATTCCTAAAACCATCAGTTAAAGGTACACCAAGGTATCGAAAAATAAAATTTCTCACAACATCTGCATTGTTTCTCTACGAGTCGTAGACAATTGCATTATTTTGGTTAACTGTAAGAAAATGAGAAGCGGGAACTGATTTAGTTTTACTTCTCATTTCTTAACTGCTTACTGCCTACTGTTTACTGCTTACTTTTTTTACGATGCCTTTGGCAACTCCTTAAAGACCTTCCATGTCTTTAGGAGATCTATAGCCCTTTGAAGCTGAATATCATCTTTCTCTTCGACCTCTATAGGAACCATCTCTTCGGGTTCCTTTGGTTTTTCTTCGATTTCCCCATTTTTTAAATGTCCTTCGAGGTCTTTCTCCCTTATTGCAGGATGTGCCTTTTCTCCGTCCTTTATTTCAGGTTTAACCACGATATCAGGTACAATCCCGGTTGTCTGTATGGATATCCCTTTGGGTGTGTAATATCTTGCTGTCGTGAGTCTTAGGGCTGAACCATCACTGAGCGGGACTACTGATTGTACAGACCCTTTTCCAAAGGTTTTGGTACCGATAATGACAGCCCTGCTCCAGTCCTTTAATGCACCAGCAACAATTTCTGAGGCACTTGCACTACCTTGATTAACCAGGACAATCATCGGCATAGTATACTTTAATTCGGTATTCCCGCTGTGATATTCCGTCCTTTCGCCTTTTTTATCTTTTATATATACCACCAATTTGCCGGGTGGCAGGAACTGGCTTGTAACATCCACTGCACTGTTAAGAAGTCCTCCCGGATTGTTCCTGAGGTCAAGTATAAGCGCATTCGTCTTTTCCTG
>JBGOWS010000003.1:0-35105 GCA_041478735.1 Thermodesulfovibrionia bacterium
CCAGCCTGTAATTACAATGATGTCCCTGCTTATAACTGTTACTGTAAGCCATTTTGGTATTAAGTCATAACTGGATAAAATAATAAATGCTGTAACAAGCAGGAATTTATCTGCGAGGGGATCGAGAAAAGTGCCTAAAGCAGTTTTTTGATTTTTAATACGCGCAAAAAGCCCGTCAAATAAATCTGTAAGCGCGGCGATTATGAAAAGATAAAGGGAATAATCATAGCGTTTATATATTATTGAGGTTATAAATATAGGGATGATAACTATCCTTGTTATTGTGAGTGTGTTGGGTATATTTAATACCCCCACTTATGCCTCCATCTTAGACAGATTCAAAATAGAGAATAAAAATAAACCTAAATGTTGCAAACATTTTTTCAATATAAGGGCAGATATGCTGAAAAAGGCCTGTAGCAACACCTTATAGCCGCACAGACTGGCCTGCCAGCCTTCTGCCAAATGCACAAACTGTGAGATTTGCAGTCATGTGTATCATAAATAATATCTTGTTGCATTACAGGGGTTTTTCAGCATGTCTGCCATTGTTTTATGCAACTAATGAGTAAAGATTATGTAATTCCTTTATTATGGGATATTTAAAGGTAATCCTTGAAACTTGAGTTTAAGTCCAAGCCTATTATAACATCTGTTATCTATTTTTCCATCCATTAAGGATAAAATTGTTGATACATGGCACTTCTCAACAGCAAAATTATTTTTAATTGATTCGTATAAAGATGCCAATAGATATTTCCTTGCAACGGTTTTTTTGCCTTTTAATAGGGCGATTTCTCCAAGTTCAAACCTGCAGTAGATTATCCCTCTTGGATCTTTTGTCTTCTTGAAAAGCATCATTGCCTTGATAAGATAATCATGAGCCATTTTATAGTTGCCGATCATCTTATGAGTTATTGCCAAACCCCATATGGTATATGAATAACTTACCTTATCACCTATTTTTTTATATAGCCTGGTTGCCTTTGAAAAATTGGTAAAGGCACTTTCATAATCTTTTAACATTCTATGGGCATTTCCAATGCCGCAATAAGAATAGGCTTTCCCGAATGTGTCTTTTATATTGGAGAATAACCTGTTTGCAGAGATATAGTAATTGAAGGAATCTTTAAATCGCCCGGCAATACGGGATGTACCACCGAGGCCGCATAGACAATAACCGACTCCCTGCATGTCTTTAATAGATTTAAATATCTTATAGGATTCTTTGAAAATCCTGATTGCACCGGGAATATCCCCTTTTATTCTTAAGGCTCCTGCCTCTGCCCATAGCGTAAAAGCAATACCCTGCCTGTCGCCTTTTTTCTGATATATTTTTTTTGATTCACGGATGAGTCTTACAGCTTCCTTCCACTTACCCTGTGCCCTCAATGCTAGACCCAACCCAACCTTGGCATCAGCAACCTTAATAGAAGCCCTGGTTTTTTTAGCAAGTTCAATTGCATTAGCGTAACTTTTTGCAGAAAGTTCAAAATTGCCTACCATCCTGTAAGTATCACCTAACGAAAACATGCAGTGGAATATTCCATCCTGGTCACATATTTTAGTGTATCCCTGCAGTGCCTTTTTGAACAATCTGAGAGATTGCGGATAAAAGGACTTTTCTCTCAGCTTTTCTGCCTGGGAAAGAATGTTATCCATTTTTAAGAATTTCTCTAAATTGTTTAATAACTGTTCCATAATTTTTAGAATTAAAAAAAGCAGAACCCATTACAAGAATATCTGCCCCTGCAGATATAATTTCCGGCGCATTCTCGAGTTTTACACCACCGTCTACCTCTATAAGAGTTGAAAGCCCTTTCTCTCTGAGAAGTTTTTTTAATATTTTTATTTTTTCAATGACCTCTGGAATAAATTCCTGTCCACCAAAGCCCGGATTTACAGACATCAGGAGTGCAATGTCTGTGTATGGCAGTATATGCTCAAGGTTCCATACAGGGGTTGCAGGGTTAAGCGAGACGCCAGCCTTTACCCCGCTTTCCTTTATCCACTGAACTGTCCTGTGCAGGTGCACAGAGGCCTCATAATGGACTGTCAGGTAATCAGCACCTGCTTTTATAAAATCCCTCAGATATTTGTCTGGTTCCTCAATCATGAGGTGGACGTCAAGTGGTAAAGAGGTAATCTTACGGATCGACTCTACTATAGAGGGGCCTATGGTTATGTTAGGGACAAAATGTCCATCCATAATATCGATGTGGAGCATATCAGCCCCTGCTGCCTCGGCTGCCTGTATCTCTTCGCCGAGTTTCAGAAAATCGGCAGATAGTATTGAAGGTGCTATCTTTGTCATATTATCTCCGGGAATTCATGATTTAAAATTTAAAATAAATTAAAGTGAAATATATTCTCAGATAGTTTTAAGAAGATTTTATCACTCGCCTTTATCTGTTTACCAGGTGCAGGCTTTTGTGATTCTATTATCTCTCCTTCACCGCTAATTTGTATTTGTAGGTTCAGCTTTTTTATAATTTCATTAGCCTGTTCAAGAGACATGCCTTTGAAATCAGGACAGTAATAGATTATATCATATGGGCCACGACTGACAAGTATCGTGATATTGGTACTCAGCTGCTCATCAGGTTCAGGTTTTTGAGCTAAAATTCTGCCTTTTTCAACTGTGTCTGAATGGACCATTATTACTTTTGCTATCTTCAGTCCTTTCTGAAGCAGTATGGATTCAGCATTTGATAGTGTTTCGTTGACCAGGAGGGGAATTGATTTTACACTCGGGCCTTTGCTAAGAATGACTTTTACAGTTCTTCGTTCTTTAACCTTATTCCCTGCCGGTACATCCTGTCTAAGTATGTTTCCTGCAGGGACAGTAGAATCATAATCTTCACCCTCAATCTTGATGTATAACCCATTCTTTGTAAGGAGTTTATTTGCTTCCAGGAGGCTCTTCCCGTATAGTTCAGGAACCTCAACTGTCCGGCTAAAACTCAGAATCTTGAAACTAAGATAGCCAAAGATGAGCCCCAGTAAAATGAATGTGAGTATATAAAGAGGAAACTTTATTAAATTACTTTTTTCTTTATGCATCTTTACTCCAGGCATTTATGATGCAGATGTGCTGGAAAAGCTCTGCCAGCAACACATTATATGCCTATAGCCTGGCCAGCCAGCCTTTATCCAAAAAGCACTAAAGGTTAAATGTACAGTCATGTGTATCATAATCAAATCTCGTTGCTTTGCAGAGGTTTTTCAGTATGTCTGCATCATATTTTATGCAACATTTAGGTAGTCTTGCCAAAAAACTCTATTGCCTCTTTAACTTTCGCTAAATCAACGCTGGTGTTAAGACATGGTCCGAATGGGCGTTCATTTGTTATTCCCAATACCGGGAGCGGATAAGTGTCAACTATTCCGCTGCTCAAGTCGTTCTCACATGCAACGGCAACAACTGCTTCTGGTTTTATTTCGTTTATAATCCTCCGTGCAAGAGAACCGCCTGTTGCAACAAAAAGTTCTAAAAGGTTTTCATCAGCAATCTGAATCAGGTCTTTAATCTCACACCTGCCGCATCTTTCACAATTATAAATGTTATAGGTAAGTCTGATGTTGCATTCATTTATCTGAAGACAATGTGGTAATAGAAGCAATATCTTTTTTGTATGTGACCTTTCTTTTTTAACAAGTTTGTTATTAAGGCTAATAATAAACTTCTGAAAAGATTCTTTTTTGTTTTTTAAAAAAGACCCGGCGAACATAAGTAGAGGATATAAAATTTTAAGTGTAATACCTCTGACCCATCTACGATTAATCAAAAAAGGCACCCTCTTTTAATCGTCTCCCCTGAAGGAAGGCTTTAGCAGACATCGGTTTTTTGCCCTCCGGTTGAAGCTCAATTATTAAGATTAGCGCTTCTCCAGTCCCCACGATAAATTTTTCACCTGTCTTCTCAATCCTGCCGGGTGAACCAGGGCCTTCGAGTACCTTTGCCCTGGTAATTTTAATCCTTTCTTTATTTAGATAACAATAGGCACATGGCCACGGATACATACCCCGGATAAAATTAAATATCTCTTTTGCAGTCTTTGACCAATTAAGCCTTCCATCCTCTTTCTTAAAAGAGGCGGCATAACTTGGAGTCCCTGCCTGGGGGGTTGGTTTAATAGATCCGTCTTTTATGCCCTTTATAGTTTTAACCAGCAGTGATGCACCTAACTCTGCGAGCCTTTTGCCAAGAGTCTCTGCATTATCATCATCGTGTATTTCTGTCTCTTCCTGTAACAGGATATTACCTGTGTCAAGTCCTTCATCCATGAGCATTGTAGTTATGCCTGTCTTTTTTTCACCGTTAATTATAGCCCACTGGATTGGAGCTGCTCCCCTGTATTTCGGTAACAGCGAGGCATGCACACTGATACAGCCATGAGAAGGGAGCTTAAGAATTTGTGCAGGCAATATCTTTCCATATGCAACAACAACAATGAGTTCAGGCATTGTGTTGGAAAGCCTGTCAAAAAAAAGAGGGTCTTTTGTATTTATTGGCTGTAAAACCATAATTCCATTATCGATAGCAAATTCTTTAACTGGTGGGGGGAAAGATATACTACTTCTTCCTTTTCTTTTGTCAGGCTGCGTAACAACTGCAAGGACCTCTTCTCCTGAATGAATGAGGGCAGTGAGTGAAGGGACGGCAAATAAAGGTGTGCCAAAGAATACTATGCGCATCTTAATTTTAAGTTAAAATTATCAATGAGCAATTATCAGGTCAAATGTCCAATGATAATTTTGCATTGATAATTGCTCATTTTTTTGTAGAGTAGTCCCATATCCCACTTTTATCACTTTTTGCTTGTCGCTGTCTTTAAAAACTTTTTATATCGTCTCTTAAAAAACTCCCTTTTAATAGGACTTATCATGTCAATAATAAGGAGGCCGTCGAGATGATCTATTTCATGCTGCAGGGCTCTGGCGAGAAGACCTGTCCCTTCTATCTCCAGGGTCTTACCTTCTCTATTAAGACCCCTCACATATACCCTTTCGGCCCTTTTTATAGTTGTCGAATATCCGGGGATGCTCAGACATCCTTCTTCAGTCTCAACCAGGCCTTCTTTTTCAATTATTACAGGGTTTATCAGTACTATAAGTGATCTCTTGTCTTCTTTTAGACTTGTATCAATCACACATAATCTCTTTGAAATACCTATCTGATTTGCTGCGAGTCCCACACCCTTTGCAGCATACATTGTCTCTATCATGTCGTCTATAAGGTGCTGGATATGAGAGTCTATATTTTCTAAAGGGGTTGACTTTTCTTTTAGAATCTTTTCTGGAAATTTTTTTATATCGAGTAAAGCCATTTTTTATTATAAAACATTTCAGGTATATATATAATTGGGCGAATTTTCTTGACGTGGTACTTATGTGCAATGTAGAATTTTATGCCTTCAGAAATTCACTGCAGGTATAGAATATCCTATAAGAAAAATTTTGAAATATAAGAATAAGATTGTTTATTATAGATATTGTTCGGAGTGGTGAGAAATACATTCCACAGAATTTTTGCTTGGAGGTTTAGGAATTAAGGATATCAACATTAATTCCAATGAGGATTGGAAGACTTACAGGCACAGCACATCCCATATAATGGCTCATGCTGTGAAAGAACTCTTCCCTGATGCAAAACTTGCAATAGGTCCTGCAACAGATGAAGGTTTTTATTATGATTTTGATCTGGACAGGACTTTTATACCAGAAGACCTCTCTTCGATAGAAAAAAAGATGTCAGAGATAACAAGACAAAACAATCTATTTGTGCGCAAGATTGTTTCGCGGGAAGAGGCGATCGATCTATTTAGGAAAAAAGGTGAGTATTACAAGGTTGAACTTCTCGATGAGATAACAGACGAAGAGGTCTCTTTATACGAAGAAGGCGATTTTATAGACCTTTGCAGGGGGCCTCATATCAACTCTACAGGCCAGGTTTCTGCATTTAAATTATTGAGTATTGCAGGTGCATATTGGCGCGGGGATGAAAAGAATAAGATGCTCCAGAGGATTTATGGTACAGCGTTTACAGAGGAGAAGGATTTAAAGAAATACCTCGATTTCCTTGAGGAAGTTAAGAAAAGGGACCACAGAAGGCTTGGCAGGGAACTTGATCTGTTCAGCGTCAGTGAGGAAATAGGTGCTGGACTTATCATCTGGCACCCAAACGGTGCATTGATAAGAAGGACAATAGAAAATTTCTGGCTGGATGAACATTATAAGGCGGATTACAAAATTCTTTATACCCCTCATATAGCTAAACTAAATCTATGGCAGAAGAGCGGCCACCTGGATTTTTACAGGGAGAATATGTATTCTCCAATGGAGATCGAGGGGGTAGACTATGAGATTAAGCCTATGAATTGTCCTTTCCACATTCATGTATATAAAACTTCATTGAGGAGTTATAAGGACCTTCCAATAAGATATGCTGAATTAGGAACGGTCTATAGGTATGAACGTTCTGGCGTACTACATGGCCTTTTACGTGTCAGAGGTTTTACACAGGACGATGCACATATATTCTGCAGGGATGAACAGATAGAGGATGAGATACTGAGTGTCCTTGAGTTTACTCTCTTCATACTGAAGGTCTTTGGTTTTGAGCACTATGATATTTATCTTTCTACAAGACCTGAAAAGTATGTTGGAAGTCTTGAGAACTGGGAAAGGTCAACCAATGCCCTTAAAAAGGCGCTTGAATTAAAGGGGCTTTCATATGAGATAGATATGGGAGAGGGCGTTTTTTATGGTCCTAAAATAGACATAAAAGTTAAAGATTCTCTTAACAGGCCCTGGCAGTGCAGCACTATACAGGTTGATTTCAATAACCCCGAAAGGTTTGATATAAAATACAGAGGAAGTGATGGCAAAGAACACAGGCCTATAATGATACACAGGGCGTTGATGGGGTCTTTAGAGAGGTTTTTCGGGATACTGATAGAACATTATGCAGGGGCATTTCCTCTATGGCTTGCACCTGTGCAGGTTGAGATACTTACAATTGCTGAGAGGCATACTGATTATGCGTTATCCTTACATAAAAAGTTGAGATCAGAAGGAATAAGGACTATACTAAATGTTGACAACGAAAAGATTGGCTATAAAATCAGGAATGCTACTATAAGGAAAGTGCCATATTTGGTTATAATAGGGGATAAGGAAGAATCAGAAAAGAAGGTTACTGTCAGAAAACGTACAGGTGAAAATATAGGCCCATTCACAATAGATGAATTTATCAATAGAATAAAAGTCATGCAAAGGGATAAGAGTTTAGAAATTTGAATTTTAGATTTTTCAAATTAAGTGTATAATTTTTGTAAAAGTTTTTTTCTAAAGTATTCGACTAAAGAATAGATTTATAAATTGGAGTTTTGAAGTCAAGATTCAGGAGGTGAGAGTATAACTAGTAATATAAGAGTTAATGAACAGATAAGAGCGAAGGAAGTCAGGCTGATAGACGTTGATGGAACGCAACTTGGTGTTGTACCATTAAGCGATGCATTAAAGATTGCTGACGAAAGAGATCTTGACCTCGTAGAAGTAGCATCAAATGTTGTCCCTCCGGTCTGTAAGGTATTAGATTTTGGAAAATACAGGTACCAGTTAAGCAAGAGGCAGACACAGAGGAAAACGATCGGGGTTAAAGAGATCAAGATCAGGCCTCAAATAACAGAAAACGATCTCGGGCTGAAGGTGAAAAATGTCAGACGTTTTCTTGATGATGGTAACAAGGCTAAGATAACGATGTTTTTTAGAGGCAGGGAGATTGTCAGGCCTGAATTGGGTATGAAGGTATTCGAAAGGATGATTCAATTACTTACCGGAAAGTTTAACATTGAACAGGGACCAAAACTTTTAGGTAAAAGTATAACAATGGTTATCGCGCCGAAGTAATCAGTGTAAGTTAAGGATATAAGTGGAGGAAGATGAAATGCCAAAGATTAAAACCCATAGAGGGGCAGCAAAGAGATTTAAAGTTACAGGTACAGGGAAGATAATGAGATGGAAAGGGTATAAGAGCCATCTTCTTACTGGAAAATCTTCAAAGAGGACAAAAAAGTTGAGAAAAGCGGCTTTAGTTTCTGATAGTGATTATGCTAATAGTAAAAGACTTATACCATACTTATAAAAAAGTTAAGAGTGTTAAGTTATAAGTTGAAAGTTTTAAGAAATCAAACTATTTAATTTAAAACTTAGAACTTAAAATAGAGAACTCAGAACTGATATTTGGGAGGAATAGATGCCAAGGGCAAAAGGTGGATTTAAGACAAGGAGAAGAAGAAAGAAGGTATTAGAAAGGGCGAAAGGCTACTATGGATCTAAAAGCCGCCTTTACAGGGTTGCTACAGAAGCTGTTGATAAGGCGCTGCAATATGCATATAGGGATCGTAGAGCGAAGAAGCGGGAATTTCGGTCTCTCTGGATTATCAGGATAAATGCTGCTGTACGTGCGTTTGGGCTTAGTTATAGCCAGTTTATGTCAAGACTGAAGAATGCAAATATAGCATTAAACAGGAAAGCGCTTGCGGATATGGCTTACAATGATCCATCTGCTTTCAGTCAACTCGTAGAAAAAGTAAAAAATTAAATTAAGAAGTGGAGTACCTCCTTTCTCTAAAAAATTCATTTCTTGAAGAATCAAAATCAGCCACATCTTTAGCTAAACTCCAGCAGCTAAGGATAAAATATTTAGGTAAAAAGGGTCTTGTTACATCAAAACTTAAGACCCTTTCCACAATCGCTCCCGAGTTAAGACCGGCATACGGCAAAGCAATCAATGAAGTTAAGGATTATATCGAAGAAGAAATAAACAGGTTGGAGGCTCTTCTTAAAAAAGAAGAGCACAAGAAGCGCATCCTATCAGAGGCAATAGATATAACCCTGCCAGGGAAGTTTACACCGTTTGGGAGAGAGCATCCTATTAATAAAGTACTTTCTGAAATAATCGGGATATTTGTTTCAATGGGTTTCGAGGTTGAAGAGGGCCCTGAGGTAGAACTCGACTATTATAATTTTGAAGCATTAAATATGCCGAAGGACCATTCTGCCAGGGACATGCAGGATACATTTTATATTTCTGATGATATTGTCCTCAGGACCCACACCTCTCCTGTCCAGATAAGGGTTATGGAAAAAAGGAAGCCACCTTTAAAGGTTATTGCTCCTGGAAAAGTCTACAGGTGCGATGCAGATGTATCCCATACCCCGATGTTCCACCAGGTAGAGGGGTTCATGGTTGATACAGATATCGCATTCAGCGATCTCAAGGGGGTATTGGAATCAGTTATCCACAGCTTTTTTGGTGTGGAGACCCCTGTTAGATTCAGGCCGAGTTTTTTCCCGTTTACAGAGCCGAGTGCTGAGGTGGATATAGGGTGCATTTTCTGTTCCGGGAAGGGATGCAGGGTGTGTAAGAGCACGGGATGGCTTGAGATATTAGGCGCGGGTATGATAAATCCGAATGTGTTCGAGATGGTCGGGTACGACCCTGAGATTTATTCAGGGTTTGCATTTGGAATGGGTGTGGAGAGGATGACCATGCTCAAGTATTCTATAGATGATATAAGACTGTTCTTTGAGAATGATATGCGGTTCTTAAGGCAGTTTTGATGAAATAAAGTTGTCAGGTGTATTTTTCGTGTCGATTTAGGCATAACGCCTTGCGGGTAGCCGTTTGCCTTACACTTCTCAGGACTAAAAAATCCGCAGTGTTTGTTGGGCTCAGTTGTCGAATATTATTCCAATAATATTCGCGTCAAATACTCTTTTAAATCAATTTTAATTGGCATAAAATATACATTATAGTTATTATTTTTACTGAATTCTAATACCTTTTTTGAGAATTTCACATTCCATTCTAAATTATGTTCAAAATCTTTTGGGAATACTGCACGGTTTCTTGTTTCCCAATATAATTTTGACTGTTCTGATATAACAGGACTAATTCCCCAGTAAATATTTTTGGTTTCTATTTTTTCGGCATATATTTCTAATAACCTAATATCGAAAAATGGTTGTGTAAAAAAACCATCAATCCCTGCGTCAATTTTTCTATTTATATATTCTAATTCATCTCTTATATTACTTCTGTATTGATCTATTCCACCATATATTTTTATATCAGGGATTTCTTTTTTTATCTTTTTTGAAAATTCAACTGTTGTTGTTGGGTATATCTTTTTAGTCATAACTTGAGGATCATCTCCTCGAATCACAAGTATTTCATTAATATTGTTTTTTTGGAAATATTCTTTTAGCTTAAAATCTGATTTTAAGTCAAAATCTATTGCACGTATATGAGGTATACATTTATTACAATATTTATTTACAACTTCACAGGCAACCCAGCTTCTTATTTCAAAGCGTAACAAATCAGGGATATTTACAGCAGTTATTTGTCTAAAGCTTGTTTTTACAAGGTTTAATTCATGCTTTAATTGTTCATAATTTCGTGGAACCAATTCAATTGATATTAATGACATTTTTTAATCCTTTATTTCGGCAATTGCACACAACGTCCAAGGCTTTGCGCCGTGCCGCCCGTCAATCTTGATTATTTTTTATTTTTGAAAAGTCTCTTTTCCCATGAATTAATGCAAGGATTTCAACCTTATTGAGGAATACTTCGTAAATAAGACGGTACGAATATATTATCAACTCTCGAATTTTAGGATCACCTATTTCCAAAACGATTCTGCCGATCTCAGGAAAGATATTTAATTTTTCGGATTTCTCAACGATTTCAAGTTATACTTTTTTAGCATAGAATTTCGAATCTCTTGCAATATAGTCATGAATTGACTTTAAATCTTGCTTTGCAGGCCCTGTCCACCTTACCACGCTTGCATTTCTCGTTTTAAGTCCTCAATAGATATTGAATCACCACGTTCTGCTGCCTCTCTGCCTTTTTTGACTTTATCAATTAAATAAAGTTCGTACATTATATCATCGACATTTGCCGTATCAGGTAATTTTGAAATTACCCTGAGTGCCTCCTGCTTTAGAGTCTCCATTATTTACACCTCCTTACACTTTGGTTAGCAATATTTTAGCATTTTTGCGGTTTTTAGTTGCCATGTAGATAGCAATTTTTTCTTTTGATGTAAAATTGTGTATTCCTGGTTTTGCTATTCCTCGTCAGTATTTAGCTTTGAAAGGAGTTTTCACACAATCTGACGTTATCAGGCCAAAAGAAGTGTGATAGCATTTTGATTAAATCTTTTGGCCTATGTTAACCCACCAGTTGCAAAACAGTTTATGCATTTATGATGCAGATGTGCTGGGAAAGCTCTGCCAGTAACACATTATAGTCCTAATAGCCTGGCCAGCCAGCCTTTATCCAAAAGGCACTAAAGGTTAAATGTACAGTCATGTGTATCATAATCAAATCTCGTTGCTTTGCAGAGGTTTTTCAGCATGTCTGCATCATATTTTATGCACCATTTGGGTTAATAATGCTTTTTTAATTCAAATAGAACCTGTTTGGCAATAGACTTAAGGGTTTCAAAAACTCCTTTCCCTGTTACGGCAACAGCTTCGAACCAGAGAACATTACGGTGATTCAGTATTTTATTCATCTCCTCAAGAGGAACAATGTTAGGGAGATCTCGCTTGTTGTGCTGTATTATAAATGGAAGTTTTTCAAGCTCATAACCCTGTTCCGCAAGGTTTATCTGCAGGTCGTCTATGCTTTCCATATTGGATTCCATCCTTTCTATCTGGCTGTCCGCAACAAAGACAACGCCGTCAACACCCTTGAGTATGAGCTTTCTGCTGGCAGCATAGAAGACCTGGCCAGGAACAGTATAAAGGTGAAATCTTATCTTGAAACCTTTGATATCTCCCAGGGCTAAAGGAAGAAAGTCAAAGAAAAGTGTCCTTTCTGCCTCTGTTGCAAGAGATATAAGTTTTCCTTTTTGTTCAGGGTTTGTTCGCTTATAAATATACTGGAGGTTCGTGGTCTTCCCGCAGAGACCTGGACCATAATAAACAATCTTACAGTTGATTTCACGTGAGGAGTAATTAATATAAAAGACACAGGAGGTGTACCTACCTAAAAAGGCTGGACGATATCTTCATCGCTAATCTCAGCAAATGGAGAATCCTCGAACTTTCCTTCACCTTTTCTTTTTTCAACGTTCTGGTTGATTTCGTCAAATATCCTGACCAGCGTCTCCGAAGCCTTTTTTACGCGCAGCCGGACAAGACCCAATGATGACCTTTGGTCAAATATGACAACAAGAATAACCCTCTGTCCGATAAGAGAGATATGGATATTGTTTTTTTCTCCTTCGTGGAATAGTATTGTGAATTCCTTTTCCCCTAAAAGCCTTGCGATCCCGCCTGTGGCTGCTATATTCTCTGCAGTGAGAGACGCCAGTGACGTAGTATCTATGTCATGTGTTTCTCCAGCTGATGCTATAAGCTGTCCATTTTTGTCGATGAGGAAGACGACCTTCAAATTTGACTGCTTGTGCAATTTCTGCAGTTCCGCGTTGATCTTCCGGAACGCCTCCTCATACATTACCAGATCAAAACCCATCATAATTTAACCTATCATAACTAATTATTTATAATCAAGAGGCGAATAGCGATTCTTCTTTTTGCAGCCTCTCCCATTCACTGTCTATGTCTTCCTGAAGTTTATTTAGCACCCATTCATTTTCAGGCTTGAAGAGATGTTTGAACCTCCCCTGAGGCTTGAGAAAATCTACAATAGGCTTTTTCTTCTTCGGCTTGAAGGTTATCTTTACAATTCCGTTCTCAACCTCATAAAGCGGCCAATAACATGTCTCAACTGCGAGCCTGCTCAGCGCTATTGAATCATCAGTCCGGGATCTCCATCCGCGGTTACATGGCGAGATTATATTCATAAATTTCGGGCCCGGTATATCAAACGCCTTTCGTGCCTTTTTCAAGAGATCCATCCAGTGGCTTGGAGATGCCTGTGCTGCATATGGTATATTGTGTGCTGCCATAATTTTTGTCAGGTCTTTCCTCTGCTCAGTCTTTCCAGGGATAATGCTCCCTGCAGGTCTTGTCGTAGTATCCGCACCACGAGGTGTAGCGCTTGAACGTTGAATCCCTGTATTCATGTACGCCCCGTTGTCATAGCAGACATAAAGCATATCATGTCCACGCTCCATTGCACCGGAAAGGCTTTGCAGTCCTATATCGTAAGTGCCGCCGTCACCGCCGAATGCAACAAATTTTATTTCCTTGTCTATCTTGCCCTGCTTTTTCAAAGACCTGTACATTGCCTCTACACCAGAGATTGTAGCAGCAGCATTCTCAAAAGCACTATGAATCCATGGAATCTTCCAGGCAGTATAATCAGATATACAGGTAGAAACCTCAAGACACCCTGTTGCATTTGATGCTATGACAGGGTAGTCGGATGCAAGAAGGACCATCTTTACAATTGTGGGCGCACCGCACCCGGCACACATCCTGTGACCTGAGGATATCAACACTTCTTTCTTTGAAAGTTCTTTTAAGCTAAGTGGTTTTGCCATATTACCCCCTTACCCCGATATATTCTTTAACGGTATCTACTTTTCCTGTCTTTGCTATCTCAGCAAGCTCGCTGAGCACATGCTCCGCATGTTCTGGTAGATAATCCCTTCCGCCGAGTCCGTATATCTTATTGATGAGTATCGGCTTTTCTTTGTAAGGGTAAAGGCTCGTTGCAATATCTATAAACAAGGGCCCATAAGAACCGCCAAAAGCATCAGCCCTGTCAAGCACACAAACAGCTTTAAGGTGTTTCAGTGCCTCGCCTATTTCTTCATAAGGAAATGGTCTATACAATCTGGGTTTTAACAGGCCTGCTTTTATTCCCCTGTTTCTGAATTCATCAATCGTATCTTTTGATGTACCCGCAGCAGAATTAAGAATAACCATTCCTATTTCTGCATCATCAAGCCTGTATGTTTCAAACAGTCCATATTTTCTACCAGATATTTTCTCAAAATCTTTAGCTGCCTCCAAAACTACCCTGGAAACCTTTGACTCAACATCATCCTGTGCTTTTCTAAACTCCATATAATAGTCGGGAAGTATCAAAGGTCCATAGCTAACAGGATGTTCTATATCAAGAAGCGGGTTTAACTCTTTAAAATCACCAATGAAATTTGTGACCTCGCCATCCTCCAGATATTCTATCCTCTCTATGGAGTGGCTTATTATAAAACCATCCAGACAGACCATCACAGGAAGTCTTATATCCATGTGCTCCCCGATACGGAATGCCTGTATTATGTTGTCATATGCCTCCTGTGCATTTTCAGACCATAGCTGTATCCATCCGGAGTCTCTTGCACCCATAGCATCCGAATGATCACCATGAATATTCAATGGGGCCGAAAGAGCCCTGTTTACAACACACATAATTATTGGAAGTCTCAAACCCGAGGCTATAAACAACATCTCCCACATAAGAGCAAGTCCCTGGGAAGATGTAGCAGTCATCACCCTTCCGCCTGCTGCAGACGCTCCGATGCAGGCGCTCATCGCACTATGCTCGCTTTCAACAAGGATCATTTCTGTTTTAACTTCACCGTTAGATACAAAGCTTGTAAACCTTTGCATAATATCTGTCGCAGGAGTTATAGGGTATGCCGCACTGACATCAGGATTTACCTGCATCAAGGCATTGGCAACTGCTTCGTTTCCTGTTGCAGCAACAATTTTTGCCATTATTTTCCCTCCTCTACCATAACAATTGCCTTGTTTCCTTTTTTGCCGGGGCACTCAAGGGCACATATTCCACAGCCTTTACAGTAATCATAATCAAACTCCCCCCTCTTGCCATCCTTTACCTTAATCGCCATATCAGGACAATACAGCCAGCAAAAAAGACACTGTATACAATTTTCTTCCTTCCATACCGGCCTGAACGACCTCCATGAGCCTGTCTTAAATTCGACTGCGTTTCCTGCCTCAAGTATTACGGCCCCAGGCGTAACCTCTCTCCATCCTTTTAGTTTCATCCTTCCTTTACCTCCTCATATCCGCGCCTCGTTGCCTCGAGATTGCCGTCTATTATCTTCTGAGAAAATTTTTTGCCAAAGCTTTTTTTGACATCATCGAGGAGATGCTCAAGGGTTACAAGGCTGGTCACTTTACACACTGCACCAAGCATAGGAAAATTTGGCAATGCCCTTCCAATACACTCCATGGCTACCTTTGTAGCATCAATCGTAAAAACCTTTTGTCCTGGTTTTGCATTGAGCTTTGCCCTTATCTCCTTCGGGTCTTTTGAGGAATTAACAACAAATATTGCATGTTCTGTGGCTCCCTCAGCAACGTTGATGCTATCAAGCAGCGTGGCATCAACAACACCGACAACCTGTGGCTGAAGTACAGGGCAGTGCATCCTGAGTTCCTTTGAACTTATTCGGTTGTATGCTCTTAACGGTGCTCCAGACCTTTCAGGCCCGTATTCAGGAAATGCCTGTACGTATCTCCCACCACTCAAACAAGCATCTGCAAGCACTTTGGCAGCAGTAACTGTCCCCTGCCCTCCCCTTCCATGCCATCTTATTTCCAATGTCTCAGCCATTTTTTATACCTCCAGAAGAATTTAACGACTGATTTTAGCCAATTACTAATTCATTTTTCAAGCTTTTAGATATGAAATATGGCAAAACCCAATAAATTATCTACCTGTATTTGACTAAATTGCCTAACTGATTTATAGTTTCAAAATATGATACAGAGTATGACAGGCTTCGGCAGCGCAGAAAATGATGATTTCAGGGTTGAAATCCGCTCTTTAAATCACAGGTTTATCGACATATTAATAAAGATGCCGCCTTATATGGGTCAACATGAAATACCTTTAAGAAATATCATTAAAGAAAAATTTCATAGAGGAAGGTTCGACGTCTCTGTCTCGACAAAAAACCATAAGGCAATACAGTTAAAAATAAATAAGGAGCTTGCAAGGAATATATATAGCGCTTTGCAGGATTTACAAAAAGAACTTTCTATCCCGGGCAAGATAAATATAGATACACTTACCGGATACAGGGAACTCCTTACCGAAGAAGAACAGAAATACAATATAGATGCGCTTTATGCTTCCCTTAATGAGGCTGTCTCTAATCTCGAAGCGATGAGAATAAGAGAGGGCAACCTTCTGTCAGAGGAATTGCATAAAAGAATCGAATCATTGGGTATGATGAACAATAAAATAAAATTACTCATACCTCATGAAGTCGAAAGGTGTATGGAAAAATTTGCTGAACGGCTGAAGTTGATACTCGGTACCGAAGAGATAGACGCCAACAGAATAACTCAAGAGGCTGCAATAATGGCTGATAAAATTGATATAACTGAAGAAGTAAGCAGAATCGAAAACCATATAAAACAGTTTATAGAAACTCTAAATAATGGTAATATTGCAGGGAGAAAGCTCGATTTCCTCCTTCAGGAAATAAACAGAGAGGTAAATACTTTAGCATATAAGTCAAGCAATTACACTATATCTAATCTTGTGATAGAGATGAAAACCGAGGTTGAAAAGATGAGAGAACAGGTACAGAACATACAATGAAAGGACTAAAATATGAAAAAAGGTGACCTCAGTCCGGTACTCGTTAATATAGGTTTTGGTAATGTTGTAGCTGTTTCTAAGGTTGTTGCAATTGTAACACCGGGTTCTGCACCTATGAAGAGACTTCGCGAGGAGGCAAAAAAGGAAGGCAGATTAATTGATGCAACTGAGGGGAGGCGCACCCGCTCGATAATAGTTACCGACAGCAACCATATTATATTGTCAGCTATTCAGGCAGAAACAATTACACAGAGATTCTTCGAAGGGAAGGAAACCCTTGCAGGAGAAGAAAAATAAGGGCAGTCTATTCATAATATCTGCACCTTCAGGGGCTGGCAAAACAACGTTATGTAAAAAACTTGTTTTGGCACTACCTAATCTGAAATTTTCGGTATCATATACAACACGTCAACCACGGCCAGGAGAAGTTAAAAACAAGGACTATTCATTTATTAGCAGGGATAAGTTCAAATTGATGCTCGAAAAAGAAGAGTTTATTGAGTGGGCAGAGATACATGGAGAGCTTTACGGCACATTAAGGAAGAGACTTGAAAAACTTTTAGAATCAGGCATTGATATCATTCTGGATATTGACACACAGGGTGCAATGAAACTAAAGAAGAAATATCCAAAAGGTGCTGCGTATATCTTTGTACTACCACCCTCCATGGATATACTGGAAAAAAGACTCAAAAAGCGAATGACTAATTCAAAAGAAGAGATAGAAAAAAGGCTCAAGAGAGCAGTTTTTGAAATAAAAAGCTACAGCAAGTATGATTATGTTATAGTTAATGACAAGCTTGAGGAGGCGCTCAAAGAACTTAAGGCTATAATAACCTCACACAGGGTCAGCACTAAAGTAATCAACCCCCTCTGGATTGAAGAGCATTTTTTTAAAGATAGGTCCGCCAAAGGCGGAAGGAGGTAAATATGGATATTATTTCTCTGCCGATTGAATACGACCATGATAAAATCGATGGGAAATTCAGGATTGTAGCAATAGCAGTTCAAAGGGCAAAGGAACTCGCTGTAGGTGCTAATCCCAGGATTAAGACAAAGGCAAAGAAAGTTGGTACCGTTGCCCTTGAGGAGACAATAAGTAATACCGTTAAATTCCTGACAGGTGAACAAGCAATGAAGGCAAAGGAAGATGCGAAAAAATTCGACTACAGAAAACTTCTCGAGGAGAAAAAGAGAGAGATCAAGGGTGAAGAGCTTACAGAGTTTGAGAAAGATCTAAAAGTCTATCTCCATGAAAAGGAGACAAAGGACAAGAAAGCTCTGGAGGGTCTATTCAGTGAAAAACAAGAGGAAGGTGCTAAAGAATAAATCCGTACTCCTTGGAGTAACAGGTGGAATTGCTGCTTACAAGGCTGTTGATTTAGCACGGAGACTCAGAGAAGAAGGCTCATCGGTTACCGTTATAATGACCAAAAGCGCTAAGAATTTTATAACACCACTATCTCTCGAAGTCGCCTCTCAGAACAAGGTTTATTCAAACCTTTTCAGTGATCCCATGGCACACATAACGTTGTCTGCCAATGCAGATGTCATGGTTATAGCCCCTGCAACAGCAAATATAATAGGTAAATTTGCAAGGGGTATCGCTGACAATTTTCTAAGCACAAGCCTCCTTTCATTCACGGGTAAAGTAATCATTGCACCTGCAATGAATTGGAGGATGTATGAGAATCCCATTTTCCAGGAAAATCTGAGGTATCTTACATCCCGTGGAGTTATCCAGGTAGGGCCTGTAAAGGGAAATCTGGCTTGTGGAGAAGAAGGAATAGGAAGGATGTCAGACGTTTCTGAGATTGTTGAGGAAATAATATCCTCAATCACAAAAAAAGACCTTGTAAAAGAGAAGATCATAGTAACCGCAGGCCCTACGAGAGAATATCTTGATCCTGTCAGGTTTATATCGAATAGATCATCGGGCAGGATGGGGTATGCTATTGCAAGCGCTGCCTTCAGGAGAGGTGCTGAGGTAACTCTAATAAGTGGCCCTTCATCATTAAATCAACCTAAAGGTGTTAATTTCATTTCTGTAGAAACTGCAGAAGACATGCTAAATGCCGTAAATAAGGAATTATATTCATCAACTGTACTGATAATGTCTGCCGCTGTTTCTGATTTTATGCCCGCAGAAAAGTCCAAGGACAAGATTGAAAAATCCGGAAAGTTGTCTTTGATGCTAAACCCCGCTCCTGATATTATTTCAGAGGTAGGGAAAAAAAGAAAAAAGCCATTTATTGTTGGGTTTGCAGCAGAAACGGGTATGAGAACTGAACGGGCAAAAACGAAATTAAAAGAAAAGAACATGGATATGATTATATTTAATGATGTTACAGAAGCCGGTTCAGGGTTTGATGTTGATACTAACAAAGTTATAATTATTGATAAAGAAAAAGAAATAGAGTTTCCTCTTATGAGTAAAAACTCTGTTGCAGATGCAATATTAGACAGATTAGTTGAGATCAGGGCTTGACTTTTTTTTCTTTTTTGTTGAAAATTTGGACATACCATGGCACTTGAAGACATCGAAAGATTAAAAGAAAAGGTAGATAAAGACCCTAATTCAAAGCTCTTTATTCCGCTTGCTGAAGAATACAAGAAGGCAGGGATGTTTGATGAGGCTATTGATGTCCTTACTAAAGGGCTTGAACGTCAACCCGAATATATGAGTGCTCGGGTTTCCCTGGGCAAGATATACCTGGAGAGGGGTATGCTCGAAGAGGCAAGGGCTGAATTTGAAAAGGTTATTAGTACAATACCCGACAATTTATATGCCCATAAAAAGCTGGCCGAGATTTACAGTAACCTCGGTGAAAAAGATCGAGCGGTAAAAGAATTTAAGACAGTTTTAAAACTAAACCCAATGGATGAATGGGCAGCAACAAGTCTTTCAGATATTGAGGGAGAACCTAAACTTCATCCTAAAGCATCAGAAAAAGCAAAAACCGCGGAAACAATCTTTTCCGAACAAGCCTCAACAGAAACAGAGGAAGAAAAACCTTCCGAGGTTTCAGTTGGTGAAGGAGTTATAGAATGGGTTGAAGAAATTCTGCCTGAAGCAGAATTAGAAGAGGCACAAATAGAGCCTATTACAGAAGCTGAAGAACTAACTGAGGAAGAGCCGTTCTCATTTGAAAGCATATTTAAAGAAGATGTTGCTGTTGAAGAGCAGAAGATTATGAAGGAAGATAAAGTATCCGAACAGCCTTTTTTAAGTATATATGATGCAGACCCATATATATCTCAAGGCAAGTTTACGGAGGCTATGAGCATATATAGACAACTTCTCTCGCTAGAACCCGATAATGTGCATGTAATGCAACGCGTTGAAGAGCTAAAGGCCCTTTTAAAACTTCTCGGTAAGGACAAGGAGGAACTAATAGCGCGACTGGATAGTTTCCTCGATGGCATTAAAAAGAGGCGTAATGAGTTTTTCGGAAGTGCTTAAAGAGACTGTAGAGAAAGTAGATGGCGCTGTTTCTGCAATGATAATAGGCACAGACGGCATATCTGTCCAGGAATATGCTACTGAAAAACTTGTAGACCTTGCGGGACTTAGTGCTGAGGCATCTGCAATGATTAAAGATATAGGTATAGCTGCGGATAATCTTGGACTCGGTGAAGCCAGGGAATTTTCGATAATATCAGACACGTGTGGCATTATTATGAGGAAAATAAATTCCGACTATTACATTGCCCTTATAATAAAGCCAGAAGGCAATTACGGCAAAGGACGATTTATTCTTAAGACTGCGATCCCTAAATTAGAAGGGGAATTCTAATCACAATCCAGAGTAAAAAGTAATGAAGGTGTTAGTTATCCATGGGCCTAACCTAAACCTCCTTGGCAAAAGGGAGACAGAGATATACGGGACTAAGTCACTCAAAGATATAAATAAGGATATCTTTTCCCTCGCCTCAGATCTCGGCATTGATGTCAGTGCAATACAACTTAATAGTGAGGGAGAGATAATAGACGCTATCCATAAAAGTAACTATGATGCCCTGATTATAAACCCTGCTGCCTATACCCATACGAGTATAGCAATAAGGGATGCCATTGCAGCAGTGGGTAAACCGTGCATAGAGGTACACCTGTCAAACATCTTCAAACGCGAAGAATTCAGGGAAAAATCTTTCATCACAGGGGTTGCAGTTGGACAGATAAGTGGCTTCGGCCCTGATAGCTATCTCCTTGCGTTGAGGGCTGTAAAAAACATCCTTTCTAAATGAGCAGAAAAGTTGCTCTCTCTTTATCTGATGGGTTACTCACCCGTTATTCATCACCCGTTTTTAAAATAAGAGAATTCATCAAAAGAAAAAGGATTGAAGGCTTTCTTGTCACTGACATAAATAATGTTCGGTATTTCACTGGTTTTTCAGGCTCATCAGCTCTTCTCTTGATCACAAGAAATGATAAATTTTTTATAACTGATTTTAGATATAAGGAGCAGGCAGAAAGAGAATTAAAAGAGTGGGATATCATTATAGTGAAAAGAGACTTGATAACGACCATAAAAAGCCTCTCTAAAAAGACGGGGATCAAAAGGCTTGCCTTTGAGTCTTCTGTAACTTATGAATTTTTCAGGAAAATAGCAAATGCAGGTTTAAGTTTGAAGGCCTTAGAAGGAGCAATAGAAAGGCTAAGGGAAATAAAAGATGCTGTAGAGATGAATTCAATCAGAAAAGCAGTAAGGCGCGCAGAACTTGCCTTCCTTGAAGTGAAGCCATATATAAGACAAGGGATAAGCGAAAGAGCGATAGCCCTGAGGCTTGAGGAAAAATTGAAAAAAAACGGATGCAGACATATTCCATTTGACATAATAGTTGCATCAGGTCTTAATTCAGCTATGCCCCATGCCAGGCCGACTGAAAAAAAATTAAATATGGGAGACCTTATTATTATAGACTGGGGTGGGGAGGCTGATGGTTATTTCTCGGATATGACCAGGACATTGCTCATAAGAAAAAGCGATAATTTTAATAAAAAAAAGGAAATCTATCAACTGGTATTAGAGGCAAATAGCAGGGCCATCTCTCTTGTTTCACCGGGCATAGAATCTAAGAAGATCGATAGTTCAGCCAGAGATATTATAAAAAAGGCAGGTTATGGTAAGTTCTTTGGACATGGAACCGGCCACGGTGTTGGTCTTCAGATACATGAGTCTCCCTGCATAACATGGAATAAGAAAGAAATTATTAAAGAGAACATGGTCTTCACAATCGAGCCGGGTATTTATGTGCCAGGACTCGGGGGAGTAAGGATAGAGGATATGGTAGTGGTAAAACCAGATGGCCCTGGAATCCTCACCAGCATCTCTAAAAAACTCGAGATTATAAATTAGATTCTCACCTTTAAAATTTAGCTCAAAATTTGGACTCGATGGAAAAAATTGTGGAAAATGGTAAAATATTACAGTTTCAATTGGGAGGTAATGATTTGATTTTAACGAGCGACTTCAGAAAAGGTCTCAAGATAGAATTTAAAAATGAACCCTGTGAGATAATAGATTTTCAACATGTAAAAATGGGAAGGGGCGGAGCTATTGTCAGGACAAAGATGAAAAGTCTGCGAACAGGAAGCATCCTTGAGCAAACCTTCAGGTCAGGTGAGAAATTAGAGAGTCCTCAGCTTGAGGAAAAGAAAATGCAATATCTATATATGCAAGATGGTATGTATTATTTCATGGATGAAGACACTTATGAACAGATCCCTCTTGCTTCTGATCAGCTTGGTGATGCAAAAAAATTCCTAAAGGAAAATATGGTAGCTGTAATCCTGTATTATAAAGGAAATCCCCTGAGTGTAGAACTTCCAACATTTGTTGAACTCGTTGTTACAAAAACGGCCCCTGCAGGATTTAAGGGGGACACGGCATCAGGAGGGAACAAACCAGCAACATTGGAAACAGGGGCTGTGGTTAGGGTCCCTTTCCACATAAATGAGGGAGATACTATTAAGGTTGACACACGGACATCAGAATATATAGAAAGGGTAAAATAATGGAACTTGAGGATTTAAAAAATCTTATTGAACTTCTCAAGGAAACAGATATTACTGAACTGCAGTTAGAAAAAGACGGGACAAAAGTAAAGATCAAGAGAGAGAAACTTTTGTCATCGATAGAAATGTCGGCACTTAAATCTACAAGTTTACATGAGAAGATAGTAGCTGAGACAGAGGAAGAGACACAGAGGCTTGTAACAATAACTTCACCGATTGTCGGCACATTCTACAGATCGATTTCGCCTGAAGCAGCGCCTTTTTTAGAAGTAGGTTTAAAGGTAAATAAAGGCCAGGTTCTCTGCATTGTAGAGGCAATGAAGCTGATGAACGAAATCGAAAGCGATATTGACGGCGTTGTTGTAAAGGTTTTAGTAGAAAATGGGCAGCCGGTTGAATACGGTGAACCGTTATTTCTAATCGAGCCAATATGAAAAGCCATATGAAACATTTATGTCCCATAGCAACGCAAATGACAATGCAAATGTCATTGCAGGGAGCGAGACCCCTCGTTTGTCATTGCGAGGCGAAGCCGAAGCAATCTCAAAGCCCGGGGGGGCAGGCTCCGCAATCTCTAAAGATGAGATTCCTCTCCCGAATGCTTTCGGGAGAGGAATGACAGATTAAAAATATTTTCATATGAAACTATTCAAGAAGATTTTAATAGCAAACCGTGGTGAGATTGCCATAAGGATTATCCGTGCATGCAGGGAACTCGAGATAAAAACTGTTGCTGTATACTCAGACGCAGAAAAGGAGTCTCTCCATACAAGGCTTGCAGACGAATCTGTCTGTATCGGGCCTGTAAGTCTACCTCAGAGTTATCTGAATATCCCTGCGATACTCAGTGCTGCTGAGATAACCGATTCTGACGCCATACACCCGGGTTACGGGTTCCTTTCAGAAAACCATCATTTTGCTGAAGCATGTACTACTTCGGGTATCACATTCATAGGCCCAACCCCTGAAAATATAAGACTCGGTGGTGACAAGGCCAAGGCCAGGCAGATAATGAAACGCAGGGGTGTGCCCGTTGTATCTGGAAGTGATGGGCCTGTAGCTACAGTAGAGGTGGCTCTGAAGGTTGCAAAAAAGATAGGGTTTCCGATAGTGCTCAAGGCATCTGCTGGCGGAGGAGGGCATGGCATGAAGATTGTGAGGGAGGAGAAAGACCTTGAGCAGGCATTTTACATGGCACAGAGGGAGGCTTTAACTGCATTTGGTAATAGCGAACTTTATATAGAAGAATATATACCGGAGATGAGGCATATTGAGGTGCAGATTTTAGCAGATAACAAAGGGAACGTTATCCATCTTGGTGAAAGAGACTGTTCAATACAGAGAAGGCACCAAAAGCTTATAGAAGAATCCCCCTCACCCTTCTTATCAACAGAAAAATTCAAGAAGAGGATCGGAGAGTTAGGGGTAAAGGCTGCACGTGCTATCAAATACAGGAATGCAGGTACGGTAGAGTTTATAGTTGACTCTAAAAGTAATACATATTTTATTGAGATTAATACCCGAATACAAGTAGAGCATCCTGTAACAGAGGCGGTTACAGGTATTGATATAATAAAAGAGCAGATAAAACTTGCAGCAGGCTTACCATTGGAGTACAAACAGAGCCAGATAAAGCTATCAGGGCATGCTATAGAATGCAGAATTAATGCAGAGGATCCTGAAAGATTTATCCCTTCTCCGGGAAAAATTACATTTCTTTCACTTCCTGGGGGTCCAGGTGTTAGAGTAGATACAGCAATATACAGTGGATATGTTATACCTCCTCACTATGATTCTCTCATTGCCAAACTGATTGTACACGGGAAAGATAGGGCAGAGGCAATAGCAAAAATGAGGCGTGCACTTGATGAATTTATAATCGAGGGCATAAACACAACAATCCCCTTCCATCAAAGGGTCATGCGCAACCCCGATTTTATAAGTGGAAACTTTGATACAACTTTTATAGAGAAAATTAACAGCAGCAGCTAATATATATAAGTAGTTTTTGGAGACTATTTAAAGGATTACAGAAGTTAAAGGCATAGATATTCTGCCTTTTTTATTTTCATCCTTACTCCCTTATTGGGTTACTAAGAAATTACAGGGATATGCCAAAGATTAAAACATTTTATCAATGCCAGGCATGCGGTTACATAACTCCAAAGTGGCTCGGCAAGTGCCCGGACTGTGGAGCATGGAACAGCCTTGTTGAAGAAAGAAAAGAGACAGTTGCTCGTCATTCGTCACTTGCAACTCATTCTGACAAGTCAGCGCCCCAGCCCTTAAGTTCAATTACAGGTGGATACAGGCAGAGGACATCAACAGGGATTAAGGAGCTTGACAGAGTTCTGGGAGGAGGTGTTGTTGCAGGCTCGGTGATACTCATTGGCGGTGATCCGGGCATAGGAAAATCTACGTTACTCTTACAAGCTCTTGCTGGTCTTTCAAGAAAACACGGTAAAGTACTTTATGTCTCAGGTGAAGAGTCGCCCGAACAGATTAAGATCAGGGCTGAAAGGCTTTCAATAAATTCTGAAGAGATAATCTTACTTTCAGAGACCTCACTCGAAGTTATTGCTAGTGCAGCGTCAAAACTTGTTCCTAAAACACTGGTTATAGATTCCATACAGACTGTTTACACTGAAGAGCTTGTTTCAGCACCTGGTTCTGTCAGCCAGGTAAGGGAGTGCGCTGCAAAATTGATGTTCTTTGCAAAAAGATCTGATATCCCTGTATTCCTTGTAGGTCACGTAACTAAAGAAGGCGCGATTGCCGGGCCACGTGTCCTTGAACACATTGTAGATACAGTCCTGTATTTTGAAGGAGATAGAGGGCATTCATACCGCATTCTGCGGACTGTAAAAAACCGCTTTGGTTCAACAAACGAGATAGGGATATTTCAAATGTCAGACTCGGGACTTATAGAGGTAGAAAATCCATCCGAACTCTTCCTTCTGGAAAGACCCTTGAATGTTTCAGGTTCAACTGTTGTTGCAAGCCTCGAAGGTACCAGGCCATTGATGGTCGAGATACAGTCACTTGTCTCGCAAACTAATTTCGGGATGCCCCGAAGAACAACGATAGGTGTTGACTTTAATCGGGTAAACCTGCTTGTAGCAGTGCTTGAAAAAAGGGCAGGTCTTCATCTCGGAGGGATGGATATATTTGTAAATGTTGTCGGTGGACTCAGGATAATTGAGCCTGCTGTTGACCTCGGCATTATTACAACAATAACCTCTTCTCTTAGAGACTTACCCATAGATCCGGAAATATTTGTATTTGGTGAAGCTGGTCTTTCGGGTGAGATAAGGGCAGTTACACAGGCAGAGGTGCGATTAAAGGAGGCATCGAATATAGGATTTAAACGGGCTGTCATGCCTTCAGGAAACGCTGAAAAAATAAAAAACAATTTTGGATTGGAAATAATAGGAGTTAAAAATATTGAAGACTCTCTCCAGGCTGTTTTTAGTTAATATTATCTTATTTTTATTTTCCTGTGCAGCACCACGGATCGAGATGCCTTTATATGAAGGCATTGATGTAAAGGATGTACTCTATTCGAAGAACAGCATCTCGGACATAAAAGCCGTATTTTCCATAATCTATGAAAAAGAAGATACTGAGATAAGAGGAGAAGGGGTGCTAAATATATCCAGAAACGGTAATTTAAGCCTCCGTGTATACTCATTCGGATTTCTTGCGCTCGAGATCACGTCAGAAAACGGCATTGTAAAAAGCATTCCAACTCTTGACAGAACCAAAAGTAGAATACTTACACATGGCTTGAGAGACTGCCTTTTCTGGTGGGATATAAAAAACTTTGAAATTGATGAAAAAGAAGGTAATTATCTACTAAAAAATCTTTCGAGACAGATATGGATAGACAGAAAAACAATGCTCCCGATAAAGCAGACAGTCTCCGATAAAGATGGTAGAGAATTTAAATTCTATTATGATAATCCAGAAAATGCAGGTAATATCTGGTATCCGATGAAGATTAGGATAGAGTTCTCTAAATATTCTGTAACTTTAAAGTTTAAAGAGATATCATTTAGCCACGATGTCTAAACCAAGGTCAACCGCTACAGTCTTTATTGTCTCACTATCTAATTTAGTTGACTTAAACAGATAGCCATCAAGAAGTGCATTATCGCAGACAGTGTTTATACGCCTTGGTATGCCATTTGTATACTGATAGATAAGCCTTATAGCATTTTCCGAAAATATCTCCTTATTACACCCTGCAACATTTAGCCTGTGATTTATGTAATCCCTTGTATCTTTTTCAGAAAATGCCTTTAGCCTGATCTTGATAGCCACCCGCTGTTTTAATGGTTCATCAAGCGAAAGAACGTCTTCAAGATCAGGCAGGCCAAAAAAAATAAAATTAAGCATCTTCCCTTCGTGTGTCTCCATATTCAAAAGACCCCTGAATTCCTCCATAATTTCCTTTGAATTCAACATTTGGACCTCATCAATCATCACTATAGCATTTTTACCTTCGTCCCTTATCTCGTAAAGTCTCTTATAAATCTGAGTGAGAAGTTCCACCTTATTCTCTTTCAAGTCTTTAACACCAAGTTGGATAGCAAACTTTTTAAAGAGCCATTCCGAACTTACAGTAGCGTGTACTATCACAAGGAGGGCTGCCTCATAACTGTCCTCATCCAATTCCTCAAGTAGCCTTCTTGCGAGGGTTGTCTTACCCGTTCCTATCCCACCAATTACAACCGCAAGACCCTTTCTTGTATCTATCGCATATCTCAATTTCATAAGGGCATCATTGTGCTGGCGGCCGTTATAATAAAATCTACTGTCAACTACATTAGAAAATGGATGCTCTTTCAGGCCATAATATTCTAAATAATCCATAAATTATTATAACTTATGAATTATTGTTTTGTAAGCTTGCAGAACTTTTATTATAGGTAAGATACCCTGTCTTTTCTATCCTTAGGTTTCTTCTGTCCGACATCCTCTTCCTTAACCATCACCCTTAAAGAATTTATTTTATCAGAAACAGAACGAAATTTTGAATTCCACCCATAAACTTCTGTATATAAAGCAAGCGCTTTTTTTGAATTGCCGTTCTTTTCGTACGCCTCAGCAAGATCGTATTTCATTGCCCAGTAGGATTCGTCCGTGTCTTCCATCTTGTCAATAGCATTCTTTAGAACATCTATAGCGAGAGGATAAAGGCCCTTTTCCATATAACATATACCAAGCATATTAGAAGAAGGGATAAACCGCTTTGGATTATCACGCGATATCTGGAATTCTCTTATCGCGTCATCCGTAAGTCCCAACTCCTTATATGCTCTCCCAAGATTGTAATGTGTTTCGTAATCCTCTTTTCCAAGCTTTTCTTCAAGTCCTTTTTTAAATTCGTTAAATATGTCCATGACATCGCTCTCAAGAGCAGGTTCAGTTATTTCCTCAGCTTCGAGAATCTCACCTTCGGTAACAACAGGTTCTTTCTGCTTTTCCTCAACGTGTTCTATTTTTTCTTCGCTTTCTTTTATCTGGCCCAGCGAGGACAGTTTTACACTTATCTCTTCATTTTCGGGAAATAGATTATGCAGCCTTTCTAAAATCTCCCGGGCCTCGTCAATTAGCCCCTGCCTGGAATAGAAATCAGCCTCTGCAATCTCCTCACCGTAATCTTTTATAGCAGGGCCTTCAGGGGGTGCAACGGCAAATTCCTCCTCCTTAAGCAAACTAACGAACCTCGGGTCCTCAGGATATATTTCATGTGCCTCTTTAATGATCTGCTCACTCTTTGCAATATCACCAGCCTTCTCATAGAAACCATTCAGGATGAGGCATTCTGTAATCGCCTGCTCTTTGTCACCTGTATTAACATATAGGGACTTCAGCCTTAAATGGAGATTTATGTTTTCGGGTTCGCTCTGTTTGAATGGTTCGAGGAGATTCCTCACATTATCATAAAGACCATACCGGAGGTATATATCTGCCTCTACAATTGCTCCGTCAACCGCCTTTTCACCCTTTAGCGAAATATATTCCGCGCTAACCTCCTTCTCAAGTTCAACAACTTTAGCCTTAAGCGAAGCATCATCTGGAGTTATCTCGAGTGCCTCCCTATAGCAGTTAAGCGCTTCTTTTTGCATACCCTTTGCAATAAATACATCTCCAAGAGAAACAAGCTCATTAGCTACCTGAACCTGCTCCCCAAGTTGCCTGTGCAGCGATACAAGCCTCTTTCCAGTCTCCAGGGGGTCCATATCCTTGAAAGATTCGAGAAGTTTAATGGCATCATCATACTTTTCATCGAGTATCATTTCATCGAGGACAGGGAGGTACTCTGTCCAAGCTTTCTCTCTGTCACCTTCCTTTAAATACATATCTCCAAGGAGTCTTCTCGCCTTAATATTAGCTGGTTCTACCTCTATGACCTTCCTGAGACTGTCCCCTGCTTCATCAAATCTCTTGGCCCTTATATAAATCTCTGCACTCTTGAGATGGATATCTGTGTCTTCCGGGAATAGGTTAGCAGCCTCTTTCACCTGTTCAAGGGCCCGCTCAGGATTGCCGCTTCTCTCGTATAGGTAGCTGATCCCGAGTATTGCTTCCTTGTTTAAAGGCTGAACGTCAAGGACCTTCTGGTAATACCCCATAGAATTTTCTATGTCTCCCTTATCAAAGTAAAGCATCGCTACCTGGAAGTATTGTTTTGCTGCCTCTGACATGAGGCCTTCTTTAGAATATATTTCTGCAACCTTATTCCTGAGAGGTATATTGGCCGGAGAAAGAGTAAGTATCTTGTCGTATATTTCAAGAAGTTTTTCTTTTTTGCCTTCCTTTGAAAGAGTATCAGCTGTTGTAAGATAATATTTTATGGCATCCGTAATAAGACCCTTCTCCTCATTTAGTTCGCCGAGGGAAAAAAGGGCTTCAGATTCTGTAGGATTTATATTTAAAATCTTTTTATAAAGTGCTAATGCCTTGAGAGAAAATCCTTTGTGTCTGAAAAAATTTGCAGCCTTATGAAACGAATCTATTGCATTTGTTTTATCACCTTTTTTGAGATACATATCCCCGATAGTATTATAGGTAGTACCGTCAGGATACTCCTTTACCAATTTCTCCCACTCGGCAATGGCTTTATCTATCTGACCCCGGGCGAGATACTTCTGAGCTTCTTTTATTATGGCTGATTTATCTGACATTTTATGTACTATTGAAGGTATCACAATTGGCCAAAGCTGTCAATAATAGGCAATCCGGATGATGTTACGATTGTTTCAGATCGTCCTATTAAAAAAATGCAGATCGCCGGCATCAACAACTATGATGAAGCAAATCAGTTCCTCATTGAGAAGTTTTTTCCCTGGTATAACAACAACTATATCCATAAGGCTGAAAGTGCGGCCATATCAGGATAACCCTATTTATGTTTCTTGTACACTTTAGTGACTGTTATTATGTAAAAATTTAATTTTGTTTCTTAAAAGAAAATTATGGCGGGGTGGACGGGAATTGAACCCGCGACCTCTGGCTTGACAGGCCAGCGTTCTAACCGAGCTGAACTACCACCCCAGTAAAAATTTGCACGGCAAATTTTTAAGTTCCGGGTTAAAAGTTTAAAGTTGAAAGTGAGAAGTGGAAAGCGAATGTGTGTTTTTTTTAACTCATAACTCTTAACTTTTAACTCCTAACTCCGTTTTTGCCTCTGGCAAAAATGGTTGGTAGGCGGAACAGGGCTTGAACCTGTGACATCAGCCTTGTAAGGGCTGCGCTCTCCCAACTGAGCTATCCGCCCGGAAATTAATTTTATACTATATAAAATCCTGTTTTGTCAATCGCTTATAATTTTAAAACTCTTCAGCAACTACTTTTTAATAGAAACCTTCCCATTATCAGGGTTGTAATCATATTTCGATAGATCTATTTTAGAGCCAAGCAAGTCTTTTATCTCATCCAGGCTTTGGGGATATTTATCATTCGCCGCATGATACGCTCCGATGGATTTTTTAACCGCTTCAAGATTTGCTATTTCTCCGGCCTGCTGACCTCTTTTATATGAACCAATTAAGGCATCGCCGTATTCAGATACAGGATTTTTGGGCTTCTGATCGCATGCAGCCATAAAAAAGAAAACAAGAATTATTGAAAATAATAGTTGTCTTTTGCTCCTCTTTTTCATCAATGATATTTTATATAAGGGTCTATGTCCTGTCAAATAGCTCACATTTTGTTCTCACTCAATTCCCTGCTGAAACATATTCTTTGAATAAAGTTCTTCAATTTAAGTAATATTATAAATGCCCTACACATGGGTCTTTTTAGCGCTTATTTCAGCTTTTACACTCGCAACGAGTGATGCACTTACTAAAAAAGCGCTTGCTCACATTAATGAATACCTTGTGGCATGGTTCAGACTTCTTTTTTCTATACCTCTACTTTTGCTCCTCTGGATTTTTGTCCCTGTGCCAAAGCTTGATATTGAGTTTTATAAAGCCTTTGCACTTGCATTGCCTTTAGAGATAATAGCTATCATCCTTTACATAAAGGCACTCAGGATTTCTCCGCTCAGCCTGACCCTTCCGTTCCTTTCCCTCACGCCTGTATTTTTAATCGTCGTCTCTTATTTGATAATAGGAGAGAAAGTATCTTTCCATGGCAGTGTCGGCATTATCTTTCTTGCTGCAGGAAGCTACGCGCTGAATCTACACAAAATGCGAAGGGGCGTCTTTCAGCCTTTTAAAGCTATAACAAAAGAAAAGGGTTCGGTTCTTATGATAGGCGTTGCCCTGATTTACAGTATTACATCGTCTCTGGGCAAGATGGCGATAGAGCATTCTTCTCCGTTGTTTTTCGGTATTATATATTTTACAGTTGTAACCATTATTTTTGCCCCTATAGCTCTATGGATGGGGAGGTCTGAGTTGAAGAGTTTTATCTCGGGAAGACAATTTAAAGGTCTGTTACTTCCAGGCCTTTTTTATTCAGCAATGATAGCCTCCCATATGATCGCGATAAGCCTTACAAAGGTTGCATACATGATATCCGTGAAAAGGACAAGTCTAATAATAGGAGTAGTTTATGGGTACTTTCTTTTCAAAGAGAAAAACATAAGAGAGAGGCTCTTAGGGGCTGCATTGATGTTTATTGGTTTTGTAATGATTGTGACAGCCTCGTGAATTTTAAATTTTTCTGATTTCTCTTGTTAACTCTTCATGCCATGTATAAAATAAACTGGAGGATTATCTGATTAAAGTGATAGAAGGAAATTATGTCTGAGAAGAATCTCTCAACAAAGTGGATAATCAAGGCACTCGGTCTTGTCTTTGGAGATATTGGCACGAGTCCAATATATACATTAACTGTAGTATTCCTGCTTCTTAAACACACAAATGATAATATCCTCGGCGTCCTGTCATTAA
This sequence comes from Thermodesulfovibrionia bacterium, assembly GCA_041478735.1. Lineage (GTDB taxonomy): Bacteria > Nitrospirota > Thermodesulfovibrionia > Thermodesulfovibrionales > SM23-35 > JBGOWS01. Next base: position 32,009 of record JBGOWS010000003.1, read on the forward strand.
TAGTCTGGACATTGGTAGTCCTTGTTACGATACAGTTTGCCTGGCTTGCTATGAGCTTAAGCATAAGGGGTGAGGGTGGTAAGATTGTGCTTAAAGAGATACTTCAGCCGCTTCTCCGCTCTAAAAAAAGTGTTGGCCTCATAACACTACTGGCTATTATAGGAGTTTCACTTCTCATTGGTGATGGTATAATCACGCCTGCCATCAGTATACTGAGCGCAGTAGAGGGTTCTGTTCTGATACCGGGTCTTGAGGGCCTTCCCAGGACATCTATTGTCCTTATTGCCATGCTCATCGCGCTGTCACTTTTCGCTTTCCAGAAAAGGGGGACAGAAAAGGTAGCAGGTGCATTCGGACCTATTACGTGCGTGTGGTTTTTATCTCTTGCGTTGTCTGGAATAGTCGCAATCTCAGATGCGCCGGAAGTGCTCATGGCACTTAACCCTTACTACGGATTAAAATTTCTTTATAGAAACGGTCTGGCAGGGTTTATTGTCCTCGGAGAGATAATACTTTGTGCCACAGGTGGGGAGGCATTATATGCGGATATGGGACATCTGGGTGGAAAACCCATAAGGCAGGCAGGGGCAGGGGTATTTGTTGCACTCATTATTAATTATTTAGGGCAAGGAGCATTTTTATTAAAGCATCCCGATGCAAAGAATATCCTGTTTGAGATGGTATTTCACTATGCAAAAAACCTCTATGTACCGTTCCTCCTTTTAAGCATCGCTGCTACTATCATTGCTTCACAGGCCATGATAAGCGGGACATTCTCAATGGTTTACCAGGGGATAACCACAAGGCTAATGCCGATGTTCAAGGTGGATTACACCTCAATCGAAAGGAAATCGCAGATATACATAGGTTCAGTCAACTGGTTTCTGCTTGCTGCGGTCATTTTCATAATGATGGAATTCAAGGAGTCAAGCCGTCTTGCTGCTGCCTACGGCCTTGCAGTTACAGGGACAATGGTTCTAACTGGAATCTTCATGACCTTGATTTTTTATCTTAAGAAAAAGAAGATACTCGCGATCGTTTCTATTTTTGTTACAGTTATCGATGCAGCTTATCTCACTGCCAATTTCTATAAAATACCCCACGGCGGCTACTGGTCACTGATATTAGCCTCAATCCCCCTTGTAATGATAATTCTTTATACAAAAGGGCAGAAGAAACTTTACCGGATGATGGATTTTATGCCTTTAGATGAGTTTCTTAATAAGTTTACAAGAGTACACGCAACTACTGAAAAGCTTAAAGGTACGGCGCTGTTTCTTATAAGGGATACAAATGAGATCCCATTTTATATAACACAAACAATGTTCTTTCACGGCATTCTCTACGAAAACAATATCTTTGTTTCAATCATCAAGAGAGATGACCCTTTTGGTATCACAGGTTTCTTTAAAGAAGACCTTGCAGAAGGTCTCAGAGTCTTTGAGATACAGATGGGATACATGGAAGTGGTAGATGTAGAAGAAATCATGAGGGAAGCAAAGATAGAAGAGAGGGTTGTCTTCTACGGCCTTGAAGATATTACCACAAAAAATCCTGTCTGGAAGATCTTCTCTTTGATTAAGAGGCTAACACCGACATTTATCCAGTTTTATAATTTCCCGGCCAAGAAGCTCCACGGTGTATTTACAAAGGTTTGGTTATAAAAATACAAACAGGACATGAACGCTCTCGATAAATTGAAAGAAGCAAGAAAGCTTCTTGGAACGTCTGGCATTGAAGATGCTGGCAGAGAGGCAGAGTTGACAATATCTTATTGTCTGGGGATAGACAGATTGACTCTTTACAGAGACAATCCCTGGATTCCGAAGGATCTTATTTCAAGGATAGACGGATTACTGCAAAGAAGGACAAAAAGAGAGCCCCTGCAATATATACTTGGGCATATGGAATTCTATGGTTTAAAAATAAGGATAGGTTCAGGTGTCCTTATACCAAGGCCTGAGACAGAATTGTTAGTGGAAGAAGCCATAAAAATACTTAAAAGTAAGATGATTAATACCCATTTACCCCCCCATCCCCCCCTTGGTAAGGGGGGGCAAAGGGGGGGTAGTATCCTTGACCTCTGTACAGGCAGTGGTTGTTTGGCTCTTGCACTTGCCAGAGAATTTCCTGAGGCACAGGTCTATGGTACCGATACATCAGAGATCGCAATTAGATATGCAAAGGAAAACGCAAAGTTAAACGGGATCAAAAATGTGTCTTTTATGAAAGGTTCATTGTTTTATCCGATAAAGAAAAATCTCAAATCTCAAATCTCAAATCTCAAATTTGACTTGATCATCTCAAACCCTCCTTACATAAGAAGGGATGATATAAAAAGTCTGCAGCCCGAAATCAAAGACTGGGAGCCTTTAGAAGCGCTTGATGGTGGAGAAAACGGCCTTGATTATTATAGAGCTATAACCCCCGAGGCAAAAAACTACTTAAAAGAGGGTGGTTATCTTATGTTTGAACTCGGCAACAATCAGGCAGATGCAGTCAGAAAAATGGCTGAGGATACAGGCTTTATAAATATCTCCCTGATAAAAGACTATGCCGGGATTGAGAGGATACTGATAACAAAATTACAAATCCCCTCTCGGGAGGGGAAGAAGGGGTGGGTTAATAGCCCGATGAAAAGAAAGAAAATCATTCCTTACAATCCGAATTTGAAAGAATTTGCAAGACAATTGCGGGAAAATAGCACACTTTCAGAAGTTTTACTATGGAAACATCTTAAAGGAAAACAAATGCTTAATTATGATTTTGATCGCCAAAAACCCATTGATGATTATATTGTTGATTTCTTTTGCAATGAGTTGATGCTCGCAATAGAGATAGATGGTGATACACACAATTATAAATTTGAAGAGGATATAACAAGACAAAAAAGATTAGAAAATTTAGGAATCAGATTTTTACGATTTACTGATAGAGATGTTAAACAAAACATCGAGGTAATAGCTCAATAAACAGGGGCAGTCATTTCCATTATGAACTCGGGCATAATCTTTTTTATTGAAAGTCCACCTTTTTTCTTGCGTTCCGGTCCCTGATTCTCTATAATGTCATGTATGGAAATCGTTACGAGATATCG
>JBGOWS010000237.1:0-3844 GCA_041478735.1 Thermodesulfovibrionia bacterium
AACCTCGGCCTCTGTCGGTCTTTTTAATGTGGCTCCCATAATCTTCGCAAGATGGATGAAAATATCTCTGTGGCTTTTTGATTCTCCCCGGGGCTCTATTACTTTTGGAAGATATTTCAGTCTTCCCATATAATCTATTATTGTGCCAGCGGACTCGAAGAAGGTTGTTGAAGGCAGCACAACATCTGCCTGTTTAGCAAGTTCTGTGAGATGCGAGTTCTGCACTATAAGAAAATCAGAATTCGGCCTTTTATTTAAAGGAACTTCACCGACAGCATAAAGGACATTCATACCGTCAGAGACCATATCCTTATAGGTTTTTCCTTCTGTTGTCAAACCCATCAGAGCAATACCCCGTGCGTTGCTTTCAAGAACAACAGAGATAACCTTTCCCTTAAGCAGCGATATATTGGCAGATGCTTCAAAAAGCGAAGGTGAAGAAAATATCAGTGGCTCATTAGCTTCTGCAAAGAAGGTCGCCGCCTTTTCGATTTCTTCTGATATCTCTACATCCTTCAAAGAAGACTCCAACTTCTTATCAACACGGAGCCCCTTCCCTATTAAAAGCTTTGCAATGCCTTTTAGATTGGCTACTTCATATCCTTTTAGACTTACTGTTGCTTCCTCAGCTATTTTCGTCTCAGATGAATTTATAACAACGAGCTTTGCCCCTCTGTTAACCCTTCTTCTTACAGAGGCATCTAGTGCAGGCAAAATCCTTTCCCGCTGGGAGGGATTTAGGCCAACAAGCACAATGAGGTCTGCTTTATTGATGTCCGCTGTTTGAGAATTTTTTAAAGAGTCACAGTCTGCATAGAGACTCATAGTTGTATCGAAGTTCTTTGTCTTAATAACATTTTTAGCAAGCTTCTTCAGGGTCAGTGCATCTTCATTTTCTATGCCTGCCACGCTTATAAATCCAGCGTCCTTGCCGGCTGTCTTAAGTTTATCAGCAACTATACCAAGGGCGTCTTCCCATGCAGTCTCTTTAAGTTCACCGTTTACCCTTTTCATAGGAGATGTTATACGTGTCTCAGCTTCAATACAGTCAAAACCGAATCTGCCATAAGCACAGATATATCTATCTGCAGAGCTTTCAGGTGCTCCTGCCCTAATTTTTTGTACACTACCTTCTTTGGTGCTCACAGTGATATCACAACCATTACCGCACAAAAGACATACTGAATTAACTTTTTCATACTCCCATTCTCTACCTTTACGCCATCTGTCGGCCTCAAGGAGGGCATTTACAGGGCATGCATCAACACAGCTCCCGCAGAATGTGCATTCTGATTCCTGAAGCGGTTTGTCGTTTGCAGTAATAACCTTTGCTCCAACACCCCTTCCCATAAATTCAAGGACATTCGTCCCCTGTTCCTTACATACCCTGACACATCTTCCGCACAGAATACAGTATTCGGGGTCTCTCTTGATAAAGGGATTTGCCTCATCAGTTGGGTAGCCTAACTTTTTCCTTGTAAAGCTCGATTCCTTAAGCTCAAAGTCATAGGCATATTTCTGAAGGTTGCATATACCTGCCTTTGTACATGTCATGCAATCAAGTGGGTGCATGGAAAGGATAAGGTCTATGACGAATTTCCTTATCTCCTGAACCTTTTCAGTCTTCGTATTTATAACCATGCCTTCTTTGACCTTTGTATTGCATGCTATTACAGGTGCCTTCATCCCTTCTATCTCTATAAGGCAAAGTCTGCACGCACCGATACCTTTCATGCCTTTGAGATAACAGAGATTTGGTATATGAATACCCACAAGCTCTGCTGCATCTATAAGATTCATGCCTTCAGGAGCTCGAACCTCTTTGCCATCTATTGTAAGCATAACTTTGTTTGCCATTTATTCCTCCCTATATAAATTTAGGATGGTCTTTATCTCTATCAACCTAGCTCTTCTTTTTTATGTTTTCTAACTTCAACTCTCTATGATCTGGTAATTTTATTTCAATAAATTTCCTTTGCCATATAGCAGATCTCCGGTAGCAGATACGAAACTAAATCTCTAAAAGTAATCATCCCCACTATCTTATCCTCTTCAACAACGGGTAAATGTCTGATCTTCTTTTTTGATGCAACAGCTATTGCTGAACTTATTTCCATCGAAGGGTCAAATGTTGTAAGATCGGTTCTCATTATATTCTCTATGACTTCTTTCTCTAAAGATATACCTTTAACAACACAACGCACAATATCCCTTTCAGTAAATATACCCACTAATTTATTATTCTCATCCACAACGAATACACCGCTGACATTCCTTTCACCCATAATTTTTACTGCATCAGAAATCGTTTGACCTTTAGTAATAGTGACTATTATTAAAGGTTTTGACTCTATGATATTTTTTAATGTCATCTTGCATCTCCTTTCGATGATATCAATACTTTCAAGAGGTATCTTAAATTCCTCCTCAAGCCTTAAATGCCGTGGGCTCAGAAGCTTAACCGCATTTACAGGACAGGCATTGTAGCACGCCTTGCATTTCGTACAGTAATCGCGGGCAATAAAATATTTATCCTTTGTTTCAAAGACAGCACCATAAGCACACGCCTCTTTACAGAGTCCACACCTGATGCACTCGCCTTGATTGATTACAAAAACACCCAAACCACTGCAAACCTTTGCCCTGCAGTATTTATCCTTTATATGCTCTTCATATTCATCGCGGAAATATCTTATAGTTGTAAGCACGGGATTCGGTGCACTCTGGCCAAGACCGCAGAGAGAACCTGCTGCTACAGACTCTCCAAGTCTCTTTAGCTTTTCTATATCGCCTTCTTCACCGTTACCTGATGTTATCCTTTCGAGTATCTGAAGCATCTGGTATGTGCCTATTCTACATGGCGGACATTTTCCACATGATTCAGACTGTGTAAAAGAAAGAAAGAACTTGGCCACATCAACCATACAGTTGTCTTCATCCAAAACAACCATGCCACCCGAGCCCATCATAGAACCGACCTTCCGGAGTGAATCGAAATCCACTGGCAGGTTAAGATACTGCGGGGGAATACATCCTCCAGAAGGACCTCCTGTTTGCACTGCCTTGAATCTTTTGTTATTTATGATGCCTCCGCCTATGTCAAAAATAATCTCCTTGAGGGTTATCCCCATAGGAACCTCAACAAGCCCTGTATTCTTAACCTTGCCTGTCAGGGCAAATACCTTTGTTCCCGGCGAGCCTTCGGTCCCGATACCCAGGAACCAGTCTGCACCGTTCTCAATAATCGGGGGCACACAGGCATACGTCTCAACATTATTAAGATTAGCTGGATACCCCCATGGACCGCCACCAGGTTCTGAGACCCTTGGTGGTCTTGCATGAGGAAATCCCCTGTTCCCTTCTATTGATGCAACAAGCGCAGTAGCTTCACCACAGACAAATGCACCTGCTCCTTCTCTAATATCAACGGTAAAATCAAATCCTGTCCCGAGGATATTTCTCCCTAAAAGACCGATTTCTTCTGCCTGCCTGATAGCGATGTTTAAATTTTTTACAGCAAGCGGGTATTCATGCCGAACATAGATAAACCCATAATGTGCACCGATTGTATAGGCACATATAAGCATCCCTTCAAGCAGGCTGTGAGGGTCGCCCTCCATGATTGACCTGTCCATAAAAGCGCCTGGATCACCCTCATCACCATTAGCAATAACCAGCTTGATCGCACTTCGAGCTTTTTTAGTATGCGCCCACTTTATGCCGGCAGGAAATCCTGCACCGCCCCGGCCCCTGAGATTTGCCTTCTTTACCTCCTCAAGCACCTGTTCAGGACTCATTGAGGAAAACATCTTTTCAGCAGCGCTATAGCCACCAACAGCAATAT
>JBGOWS010000135.1:0-6097 GCA_041478735.1 Thermodesulfovibrionia bacterium
CTTCGAGATGACCTGTTTGAGATAAATGATTTTATGTTGAAATACCTTGAAGAAGAAGGAATTAAATACGAAATTGGAGAGATTTAAGCAAATATACAGAGCGTCATAAATCAACAACAACGTCATTCCCCGACTTGATCGGGGAATCCAGAAAACACTGGATTGTCCGGTCAATCCCCCGGTCAAGCCGGAGGAGGACAATGACAAATTGATTACGACTTCTGACGCTGAGTATAGATGTCTGGATTTCATGCTATACAATAGAAATAATCTAATTTTACCCTCTTGGCGCCCTTCTTTATTGTTTTTCAGAGCCCTTTTTTGATAAACTGATTTAATCTATCCAAATACTATGGAAACATATTGATTTTATCGATTTTCACAAATGAGATTGCTTCGTCGGTCGTAACGACCTCCTCGCAATGACAGAAAAAGGGCGTCATTGCTTTGGTTTGTCATTGCGAGGCATCCCGAACGAAGTGAGGGAACTGCCGAAGCAATCTAAAACAGTATGACTTGCAGAATTATCCTTAACGAATTTAAAAAGAATAAGATACTCGTTATTGGGGATTTAATACTCGACCGCTATATATGGGGAAAGGTAAACAGGATATCTCCGGAGGCACCTGTCCCAATTGTTGAGGTTACAGATGAGAATTTTCTTTTAGGAGGCGCTTCGAATGTTGCAAACAATATAGTATCCCTCGGAGGTCATGCGACAATAGTTGGTGTGGCTGGCAATGACAGGGCCGGAGAAGTAATGCTGAGGATGCTTGGAGAAAAAGGTGTACAGTGCGATGGTATCTTTTTGGGCCCGAGACCCACGACAGTCAAGACAAGGGTAATAGCCCATAATCAGCAGGTGGTGAGGTTTGATAGGGAAAATAAAGACAAGGTTGACGGCAAGGTTTTTAGAGGGCTTCTGGGATATATACGCAACGAAGTGCAAAACCATGATGCAGTGATAATATCTGATTATAAGAAGGGTGTTGTATCCTCTGAACTTGTAAAAGAGGTACTTAAACATTCGAAGCCAGGAAATATCTTTGTCTCTGTTGATCCAAAGGTAGGTCATTTTCACTGTTACAAAAATGTTTCACTTGTTACACCTAATGTTATGGAGGCATCTATTGCGTCAGGCATAGAAATTAAAGATGAGAAATCTCTTATAAATGCAGGAAAGACACTTTTAAGAAAGATACCATGCGATGCAGTACTGATTACCCGCGGGGAGCATGGCATGAGCCTTTTCAGGAAGGATAAAAAAGAAGTGCATATCCCTACTGTGGCGAAAACTGTATATGATGTTACCGGAGCTGGAGATACAGTAATAGCAGCTTTTAGTATTGCATATGCAGCAGGTGCAAGTATGGAGGAAGCAGCAGTTATCGCAAATCATGCAGCAGGAATTGTTGTTGGTGAGGTCGGCACGGCAGTGGCGACACCAGAGAAACTTCGCAAATCATTAAGCGTAATCCGTAATCCGTGATGCGTTATGCGTGATGAGTAATGAGAAAGACCGTAATCCGTAATCCGTGGTTTTTATTTCTTTAACTCATAACGCATTACGCATAACGCATCACGGTCTTTTAATATGGCAAAGGCAATAGCATTATTCTCAGGTGGCCTTGACAGCACACTTGCAATCCTGACAATGCTCAAGCAGGGTGTTGAGGTTGAGGCAATAATATTCCGGACACAATTTGGCTGTGGTATAGATCATACCAGGTTGCATTCAAATGTATCACCCTCCCCAACCCCTCCCGTCAAGGGAGGGGGAATAAAGGGGATGCCTCCTGTCAAGGGAGGGGAACACACCCCTGCACCCCTCTCAAGAGGGGATTTACCCTCTCCCCTTGCGGGAGAGGACAAGGGTGAGGGGTATGCAAATTGGTATGATGGGTCTTTGTCCTCTAAGGATCCCTTTTCTGTTGCGGAAAAGTTTGGATTTGAGGTTAGACCCTGCAACCTGTCTGATAAATTTATAGAGATAGTAAAGAACCCTGAGTTCGGCTACGGCAGGAATATGAATCCGTGCATAGACTGTAGAATCCTGATGCTCAAAGAGGCAAGAGTGGTTATGGATACGACAGGTGCGGATTTCATTATAACAGGCGAGGTGCTCGGCCAGAGGCCGATGAGCCAGAGAAGAGACACGTTCAATCTTATCGACAGAGAGGCAGGAGTTACAGATTATGTGTTAAGACCACTCAGTGCAAAACTTCTGAAAATCACTTTCCCCGAGGCAAAAGGAATTATTAAGAGGGAAATGCTCTATGGCTTCAACGGACGTTCGAGAAAACCTCAGATGGCTCTTGCAGCGGAGTTCGGACTTACAGATTATCCCTCACCTGCAGGAGGCTGTCTTCTAACAGAACCAAACTATGCACACAGGCTTAAAGACTTATTGACTTATAATCCTGCTCCAGGTTTTAGAGATGTTGACCTGTTAAGGATAGGCAGACACTTTAGATTCTCTCCTTCGTGTAAGATTGTCGTGGGCAGGAATAAGACAGAGAATAAGACAATACAATCCATGTCCATGAATGGTGATTGTCTATTGAAGGTTGAAGGGTACGGAAGCCCGATAACATTAGTATCAGGGGAAATCACTGATGAGGCCATAAGGGTGGCAGCCTCTATCTGTGCAAGATACTCTGATGCGAAGAATCTTTCTGAGGTAGAGGCAATAGTCATCAAAGACCGTAATGCGTTATGTGTAATGAGTAATGAGTTAAAGGATAAAAACGCATCACGGATTACGCATCACGCATCACGCATCACGGATTACGAATTTAGAATAAAGGTTTCACCGGCGAGCAATGAAATAATCGAAGCTTTAAGAATAGAAAAGCGTAACAAGAATAAGACAAGGGCTGAAAACGCATCACGCATCACGCATCACGGATTATAGCCTGACAGGAACGCCTTTAGATCTCAGGTATTCCTTTGCCTCTTTAATTGTGTATTCCCTGTAATGAAATATGGATGCTGCAAGGACTGCATCTGCTTTTCCATATGCGAGCGCTTCATAAAGATGTTCAAGCGTCCCGGCCCCTCCTGAAGCTATAACAGGGATAGAGACAGACTCTGATATGGCACGGGTTAATTCAATATCATATCCATCTTTTGTCCCATCCTTATCCATGCTTGTAAGCATAATCTCACCTGCTCCGAGTCCTTCCATTTTATTTGCCCATTTAACAGCATCTATAAGCTTCATCCTTCTACCGCCATGAGTTGAGATTGCCCATAATAATCCCCCCTCACCCCCCTTTATAAAAAGGGGGGATTCTTTTTGACGTTCATCCTTTTCTGTTAAAAAAGTGGAAGGTTCTCCTAACTTACCCCCCTTTAACAAAAGGGGGGTAGGGGGGATTTTATAATCAAGATTTAGACACACATCTTTTAACGCCGGCTCATCAAACCACCTTTCACCCGTAGCATCGGGCAAACTCCCATACACCCGCTTGGCATCAATTGCCACCACGATGCACTGGCTGCCAAATCGCTCGGCAGCTTCTCTTATGAAATTTGGGTTGTTGACTGCAGCTGTATTAATGGATACCTTATCGCACCCTGCCTTAAGAAGGTTCCTTATATCCTCGAGGGTCCTGATACCTCCTCCGACTGTAAGGGGCATGAAAACGTCTTCCGCAGTTTTCATGACAACATCAATAATTATGTTTCTCTTCTCATGAGAAGCTGTGATATCAAGAAATATAAGTTCATCAGCGCCCTGCTCATCATAGAACTTTGCATTCTCAACAGGGTCGCCGGCATCGCGCAGATTTACAAAGCTGACACCTTTGACCACACGACCATCTTTCACATCAAGGCAGGGGATTATTCGTTTAGCAAGCACCCTTACGTCCTAACAAGACATTTAAAATTGTAAAATTAACAATTAGCATTTTAAATTTATTTATTGGCTTTTGCTGTAATAATACTTTTTGCAATAACAGCACACAATTCGTCACACTCTTTCATATAAGGTTCAACATCTTGGTGAGGTAAAATTTTAGTACGGTAAATAACTTTTAACCAAAAACGTGTTTCCTTTAATTCTTTCAAAACAACTCCTAATTTGTGAATAAAATCAGCTCTTGATTCTGCTCCACGTGCTTCTTCATAATTAGACCCAGGTGATGTCCCTGACCGTAAAATTTCTCCTCCAAGATGTCTACCTACAACTGTCTTAGGCAAAGAATTAACAAGTTTAATCATCTTCACCGCGAAATCAAGTAAACCCCGCACCACGGGTTTACACCCGTGGCTTTCTGTGGTGCGGGGTAAACGTTCTGATAACATATCACCTTTATTCTTTTCATTCTTATTTTCAATCATTGTTAACTGTTAATTTTGTAATGCTAAATTTGAAATTTTGCTCGCCTCTTTCAGATCAAGCGCCCCTGAATAAATTGCTTTTCCTGTTATCACTCCCCAGAGGTTTTTTATCTTTAAGAGATTTTTAATGTCATCTATGCACGAGACCCCGCCTGAGGCGATTACAGGGATTTTAACGCTTTCAACTATTTCTCTTGTAGCCTCGATATTCGGACCCGAAAGCATCCCATCCCTTGATATGTCTGTATAGATAATCCCTGCTATCCCTATAATCTCTAAACGTTTCGCCAGTTCCCGTGCACTGAATGATGTAACTTCCTCCCAGCCTCTGATAGCTACCATTCCATCTTTTGCATCAATGCCAATTAAGACCCTGCCGGGATATTTATTGCAGCAGTATGTCACAAACTCCGGATCTTCTATCGCTGCAGTCCCAATAATAATTCTGTCGATGCCTGCTGAAATGAGTTTCATGACATCCCCAATTTTTCTTATGCCGCCTCCTACCTGCAGGGCGATCTTTACTGACTTTCTGATTTTTATTATCGCATCCAGGTTTTTCTGGTTGCCTGCAAATGCACCATCGAGGTCAACGATGTGGAGAAGTCTTGCTCCGCAAGATTCCCATCGTTTCGCAGTAGCCGCAGGATCGTCCGAATAAGTTGTTACAGCGTCCTTTTTGCCCTGAAGAAGCCTGACGCACTGACCATCTTTTAAATCTATTGCAGGAATAACAAGCATGAATTAATATAACAGAGGCTATTTCAAAAGTCTATTTTACCCGTCATCCTTGCCCCGTTGAGTAAGTTTCTCTACTCTACGGGGCGAGCCTTCTCCCGCAAGGGGAGAGGGTAAATCCCCGCTTGAGAGGGGTGCAGGGGTGTGTTCCCCTCCCTTGACGGTCTACGACTCGTAGAGGAGGGGTTAGGGGAGGGTGTGGTATATTATATCATTGCGAGGAACGAGACCCTTCGTTTGTCATTGCGAGGCGAAGCCGAAGCAATCGTTCGACTGAGCTCACGACGAAGTCTTAAAACTCGGGGCAGGCTCCGCAATCTGACTGCGAGGCAGTCATCCTGAGTGAAACGCCCGAAGGATCTCATTGAGATTTCTCGCGGAGTTTATCCTGAGCCAACAAAGAGATTGCTTCGGTCGAAACGACCTCGCAATGACAGTTGGCGAAGGGCTCGGAATGACAGGTTAGGAGAATTTGCAGGTGAAATATTTATGTTATTAAACCTCAAAGATCTTAAAAGTTGTTTAAGATTTTTAATTCTGTCATTCTGGCTTGTCCAGAATCTTTCTTCGTTTACAGAAGGATTCCCGACATGCGGGAATGACAACGTAACGCATCAATCATTGGAACAGAGTTCGCTATGAATATATGGCACTCAAAGAAGCACGAAAATATAATCTCCCTCAATCCCCCTTTAGTAATCCCCCTTTGCCCCCCCTTTACTAAAAGGGGGGGCAAAGGGGGATTACTATTTGTATTATTAGTTTTTATCTTTGCATATTTACCACTTCCTTCCCATGCTGCTTCCTTCAATATCCCTGAAAAGCTCGTCTATGATCTTACATGGGCAGGCATCAAGGCTGGTACGGCATCTCTCGAGTTAATAAACGATGAGGATAAGATAAAGATTATTTCGACTGCTCGCTCAGCGAAATTTATCTCTGTTTTTTATAAAGTTGATGATAGAGTAGAAAGCACCCTCATAAAGAATGAAAATATTCCCCCCGAATCCCC
>JBGOWS010000227.1:0-3984 GCA_041478735.1 Thermodesulfovibrionia bacterium
CCCATGGATTTTGGGACAGTTGAGGATAGATCAACCAAGTTAATAATAGGTTTTTATAGAAACGCTCTTTAAGAGGGGTTTAAAAATGTTTCAAAAAGGCTAAACAACAGATATGCCAAAGTCTATCTCTATTTTTCGGCTACAAAGCTCATCTTGACATAGATTATTTTTATAGTATACTCTTAAATCTGTAAAGGTAATAACAGAACCAGTAGCTATCGTCAACTCATCCACCTCGGACAGACTGGTACCACTGGTCAGGTAAAACTAACAAGCGATACCTTTGCCATGATGAGTATTTATCCTGGTAAAGGTATTTTTATCAGGAGAATTTCACAAGATATGGGGAAGAAAGAAAGAGCATCTGCCATAAATAGAAAGATTCAAAAAATATTAGTTGCAAATCGTGGAGTGACCGCAGTCAGAATTATGCATACCTGCAGGGATAGAAAGATTCCGACCACTGCTGTTTACAGCACCCCTGACCGCCTTGCACATCACGTATTCATGGCAGACTCAGCAGTATATATTGGTGAGGCCCCTCCAGCTGAGTCTTATCTTAATATGGAGAAGATGATTAATGCTGCCATCCAAAGTAAATCAGATGCAATCCATCCAGGATGGGGTTTTCTTGCAGAAAATGATAAATTCGCGAAGATGGTAATAGATGCCGGGCTTACGTGGATAGGTCCGTCTCCAGAGGTTATAAGAGCTGTAGGAGACAAAATCCAGGCGAAAAGACTTGCTCAAAACGCTAACGTACCTACGATACCCGGCATTATCGATGTTACTGATACAGAGCAAATAAAACAGTGGATAATTAATGAAAAGATAAGTTTCCCGATCATGATAAAGGCGGTTGCAGGTGGTGGCGGAAGAGGAATGGTCAAGGTTGAGAATAAAAATCAATTAGTACAGGCTTTTGCACAGGCACGTTCAGAAGCTATGAAAGCATTTGGCGACGACAGGGTATTAGTCGAAAAATATATAGAGCGTGGAAGACATATCGAGGTGCAGGTTGTTGCAGATGAGTATGGTAATGTAGTCCATCTTTATGAAAGAGAATGCACAATTCAAAGAAGAAACCAGAAAATAATCGAGGAAGCGCCTTCGCCATCTATCGATGATGATCTTCGCAAGGAGATGTGCTTTACAGCAATACGATTGATGCGTGAAATAGGCTATACCTCAGCAGGGACAGTGGAGTTTCTTTTTGATTCTTCAACAAAGAAATACTATTTCCTCGAGGTTAACACACGTCTGCAAGTAGAGCACGGCGTTACCGAACTGATAACAGGTCTGGATATAGTCGGTATTATGATCGATGTTGCAATGGGCAAAAAACTGCCCTTTAAACAGTCTGACATACATCCAAACAGATGGGCGCTGGAAGTCCGGCTCAATGCAGAAGATCCGAGGACTTTCAGTCCTTCCTTTGGCACGATTACCCGACTTCAGGTTCCTCAGGGACCAGGGGTGAGGATTGCGTCAGGTGTTTATGAAGGTGCTGATATTCCCCCATACTATGATTCACTCTTCATGTTATTGATAACAGCAGGTGCGGATAGGGAAGATGCTATCAGGGTTATGGATCGTGCCCTTGGCAGAAATCTCAGAGTTGAAGGTATAAAAACTCTGGCGCCGCTGCTTCTGAGTATCATAAGACACCCATCATTCATAGCAGGGGAATTTTCTACCCGTTTTTTAGATGAGCACATGGAAGAGCTCATATCAATGTTTAAAGAAAAGAACAGCGAAGATGAGGTCCTTAAGATTGCACGGTATGTTGCAGAGATTTCTGCACTCGGTCCCCAAAAATGGATGTAAGAACAGATGACAGATAACAGAACACAGAACGCAATTCCCCCCACCCACCCCTCCCCCTCGAGGGGGGAGGGTAAGGGAGGGGGTGAAATTCTGGGATCTATCTTTGTAAAACCAGGCATGTCTCCTAAGGAGATGGTCAAAGCAGTGCGTAATCTCAAAGGTGTCTGTTTTACATCTGTCGGAATGCGTGACGCAGGGCAGTCCGATTATAAAAACCGTCATCGTATATACGACCTTGCAACATTAGCGGCATATTACAACAAGATGGGACTATTCAGCGCGGAATGCCACGGAGGTGCAAGATGGCATGTCGGCGTAATGAACAGGAGGGAAAGTCCCTTTGAGGAAATTGATATCCTGAGAGAAATTATGCCGAATGTCCTGTTACAAACCCTCATACGTGAGACAAATCTATGGGGATACAGACCTTATCCTAAAAATGTTATAGAGTATGTTGTTTCAAGGGTTGATATTGATGTATGGAGATGTTTCTCTTTTCTGAACGATGTTAGAAACATGCGTACAGTTGCGGAAGTTGTGATGAAAAGAGGAAAACTTTTCCAGCCGGCGGTATCATTTACAATGGCAGACTGGACAACAAACGATTATTACCTCGGCGTTGTGCAGGAAATTGTAGATCTCTGTGGCGGTACAGATGAGATCATTTTCTGCATTAAAGACATGGCAGGAGTTGGGAGCATTAATCGAGTCAGCAGCCTTATTGATGCGATAAAACAGAAATATCCTGAATTAGTGATTCATTACCATAGACATATAACAGATGGTCTTGCAATGCCAGCAATGCTCTCAGCTGCAAAGGCAGGGGCTAATATCTTTGATGTGGAGGAAGATTCCCTGGTGCGTTTTTATGGTCATTCACCGATACTTGGTGTTCATGCTTATTTTGAAGAATCCGGCATTCCGGTAAATCTCAACAGAAAAGAAGCAGAAGCTGCGGTCCAGAATGTGCGGGAATGGATAGGCTTCTATGACTGGGCTGAGTCACCATTCAAAGGATTCGACCATACTGTAACACTCCACAAAATGCCGGGAGGCGCATTCCCGAGTTCATTTGAACAAGCTGATAAAGGGGGCTTTCTCCATTTCATGCCTGCTATCTTAAAGGTAATGTCTCTCTATAACAAGATTATACACTACTTTGATGTTACTCCAGGGTCACAGATTACATGGGTTACATGCAGCGGGATAGTGAATAAATATGCAAAAGCTAAAGGAGAGGCGGGAGTCAGACACCTGATCGATCTTCTTGCAAAGTTTATTGAAGAAAAAGACCTGGATTTTGAATCCATGGATAAGGATGAACAGGAAGAACTCTTAGGCCTGTTTAGTAATGCACCAGGTGATTTTAAAAATCTTATTCTTGGACATTATGGAAAGCTTCCCATGGGCTGGCCTCCGGATTGGGTATATAAAAGCACATTCGGTGATGAATGGGAGAACAAGATCAAAGAACGTATTGAACTTTCACCCCTTGATTCCATAGAGGATGATGATCTGGAAAAACTCAGAAGAGAACTATCTGATAATATCGGCAGAAATCCGACAGAAGAGGAGTTTATCCTGTATCTCATGCATCCCAAAGATGCATTGGAGATGATCGAATTCAAAGAAAAATATGGAGAAGCTCCGCTTGTACTGCCAACAAATGTATGGAGGCATGGTCTTAAAAATTACGGTGATAAGGTAGAATTCGAACTTTGGGGAAAACCTTATACCATTGAACTTGTGTCAACAGGCGCCGAACATGAAGGATTAGTTCATGTTGTGATGCGAGTCAATAACAAGACAAGGGTTTATACTGTTGAGACTCCAAGGGCTAAAAAGATAGAGATACGGATGGCAAAAGGCCTTAATGAAATCGGGGCTCTTATTAATGGTAACATCTGGAGGATTGGTAATCCTGAAAGGGGTACCCTCAAGGCAGGAGATATCGTCCATAAAGGAGAAGAGATTGCAAACCTTGAGGCAATGAAGATGGAAAATGCGATTGTAGCTCCGTACGATGGTCAGATTGCCGAGGTCTGCGTTAAACTTAATGATTTTGTCATTGAAGGACAACTTCTCTTCGTCCTCGAAAAATTGTAAATAATAAAAATAAAGGCTTTTGTAATCGTTAAAGGTATGATTGTATTAACA
>JBGOWS010000109.1:0-6991 GCA_041478735.1 Thermodesulfovibrionia bacterium
AGATACCGACAACTGCTCCGTGGACTCAGTCTGCAAAAGCCTATGTAAAGAAGATGACTGGAAAGTCCCGTAGCAACGGGATTTGATGAGGGGGAACTGGAGATAGGGCATAGCTACTACGCCAGTTCTCTACCCTACCCATGACCCTTGACCTAAAGATTTCTCTACGCTATTTTCAATTCTTTTTTAATTTCTTTTATAAGCCATTGTCTCATGAGTGTTTGATAGGGAAAACCTTTCATAGTGGCAATCTTCTTAATGGACTGGAGATATAGTGGATCTATCTTTATTACTTCTTTTTAATACCCCACAGTCTCTGCTGTGGGGTTTCCTCCCCCCACTTTGGAAAAGGGGGGCGAGGGGGGATTTTAAATTAATAAAATTTACCTAAAGATACCCCGCCGTCTCTGCGGCGTGGAGTATTCATTGAGACATTCCTGAGCTTTCTTTTTCTTTTCCCTGATAATATGTCTTTCCTAAGTGCGTCATCAAGACTAAGATCAACATCTTCATCGGTAATTTCATCTAATATGCCATGTGAGTCATAATATTCCTCACTGGTCATTTCTTTTTTCTTTTTCTTTTTTTTCAATGAATAATGGTTTCACTGCAAAGACCTCCTCAGCCTCTTCTGGTCTTATTCCATGACCGAGTTCAATATGTAATACATTACCCTCATTCCACTCAAAGCCCTTTATCCTCACATAACCCCCTTTGAGTAATACATTGTATTACTCAATTATTAAAAAGTCAATTTTCTGCTTGACAGGTGAACAATTTCGCGTTATTCATTGCATCCTCTACCCCTTCCTTTTTTTACTCCTGCTATATATAATAAATCTGATAGTTTTGTTTTGCCAAACAATGAAATAATGCTTATCAATTGGGTACGATGTATTACTGAATTATATAGAGTCTGTCCATAAAGTAAAGGTTTGTCATCCTCGGGCTTGACCCGGGGATCTATAACACCTTGAAAACACTGGATTCCCGATTAAGGACTTCGGGAATGACAGACTGAAAAACGGAGTTTATAAACAGACTCTATATAATCAAAAGGAAGTGTGATAAATGAAATCAACCGTTACTACTGTGGATATAAACTTTTTGAAGGAAAAGGCGATAGTTCTAAGAGTGGAAATCCTAAAGATGCTAACTGAAGCAGGCTCCGGGCATACAGGTGGTTCTTTATCAGCAGCCGATATTGTTACAGCACTGTATTTCTGTAAAATGAGGCACAAACCCGAAGACCCGAAATGGAGAGAAAGGGACAGGTTCATCCTTTCAAAAGGCCATGCAGCGCCTCTGCTCTATGCGGCTCTTTCACTTTCGGGATACTTTGATAAGCCGTTACTTAAGACATTGCGCAAACTTGGAAGCCCTCTTCAAGGACATCCATGCTCAAAAAAGCTTCCGGGAGTTGAGATATCAACAGGTTCTTTAGGGCAGGGCCTGTCTATTGCAAATGGGATCGCTATCGGGCTTAAGCTGGATGGGCTGAATTCACGTGTTTATTGCCTCCTCGGAGATGGCGAGACTCAAGAGGGGCAGGTTTGGGAGGCTGCAATGACTGCTTCACATTACAAGCTTGATAACGTGTGTGCAATCATTGATAATAACGGCCTCCAGATAGATGGGTATTGCTGCGATGTGATGTCTATTGAGCCAATTGTAGATAAATGGAAAGCATTCGGGTGGCATGTTATTGACATTAACGGACATGACATGAAAGCTATATTGGATGCCTTTGACGAGGCAGAGACAATAAAGTGGAAACCGACAATGATAGTTGCACGGACGGTAAAAGGAAAAGGAGTTTCCTTTTTTGAAGGGAAGGTTCAGTATCATGGAATAACACCTACACCTGAAGAACTTGAAAAGGCATTAAAGGAACTTGGGGGCGATGGCAAATGATTCATAAAGGTGAAAAGATACAGAAAATAAATAGCACCCCCCTTTTACCCCCCCTTAGTAAGGGGGGGAATAGGGGGGGTGATAACTCAAAACCCCAAACTCCAATCTCTAAACCTAAAGTGGCAACAAGGGATGCATACGGAGAGGCACTTCTTGAACTCGGGAAAAAGAGAGCCGACGTTGTTGTCCTTGATGCAGACCTTTCAGGTTCTACAAAGACTGGAAAATTCGCAAAGGCATTCCCGGAGAGGTTCTATAACTTAGGCGTTTCAGAACAGGATTTGATTGGTACAGCAAGCGGACTTTCTCTTGCCGGCAAACTGCCATTTGCTTCAACATTTGCAGTTTTTGAGACAGGAAGGGCATGGGAGCAGATAAGGCAGACTGTTTGCTACTCTAAACTTAATGTGAAACTTGTAGCAACACATAGCGGGATTACTGTTGGGGAAGATGGCGCCTCTCATCAGGCAGTGGAGGACGTTGCGCTTATGAGAGTCCTTCCTAATATGACAGTCATAGTGCCTTCGGACGGCAATGAGACAAGACAGGTGATTAATACTATAGCAGATTATTCCGGTCCTGTTTATGTCAGGCTTGGAAGGTCTAAGGTTCCTGCTGTGATGCCTGATGATTATAAGTTTAAGATAGGGAAGGCTTATGCTTTCCATATGGGCAGAGATGCAAATATAGTGGCTATGGGAATTATGGTATCCATATCGCTTGAGGCAGCAAGAATCCTTAAGGATGAAGGTATAGATACTGGAGTTATAAATATGTCTACTGTAAAACCACTCGATACGGAGACCTTACTTAAAGTTTCAAAGGCATGTAAACTTATTGTTACAGCTGAAGAACATTCGATCATAGGTGGTCTGGGGAGTGCTGTAAGTGAATTTCTTTCCGAAAACTACCCCACTAAAATTCGCAGGATAGGGCTTATAGACGACTTCGGATGTTCCGGGAGCCCGGAAGAATTATTAAAACTTTATGGCCTTACGCCTGACAATATCGTGAAGACCATTAAAGAGGCATTAACATAAATTCATTTTGCATTTTAAATTTTTAATTTTGGATTTTTTGAAATGATATACTTCAAGGAAGTTTCAAAACACTATAATAACCAGACAGCTTTAAGGAAAATAACTTTTTCTATTGAAAAAGGGGAGCTGGTATTTGTAACAGGTCAGAGCGGTTCAGGGAAGACAACACTCCTGAAGTTAATCTATCTTGCAGAAAAACCTGACGAGGGTAATATTTCTATAGCAGGCTGGGAGATAGAAAAATTGAAAGAATCAAACATACCAGTATTGAGGCGAAATATTGGTGTGGTGTTCCAGGATTTCAGACTCCTCAATAACAGGAATGTATTTGAGAATGTTGCCCTTGCCCTGAGGATAAGGGGGGTAAACGACAAGGAGTTGAAGACACGCGTATTCGAATCGCTTAAAATAGTAAACCTCAGACATAGGGCAGACAGTTACATTGATGAGCTGTCAGGAGGAGAGCAGCAGAGAGTCGCTATCGCAAGAGCCATTGTTTCTGAACCTACAATTATACTTGCTGATGAGCCAACCGGCAATGTTGACCCTGACACTTCAACAGGTATCATAAGGACCTTGAATGATATCAATGCAAGAGGGGTGACGATCCTGATCGCTACGCACAACAGGGAGCTTTTCAGGCATTCAGGCAGAAGAGTATTAAGGCTGGATAACGGTGATCTTACCGGAGAGGAGATTGGTTGAATGGCTTTTTTATATCCGTTCAGGGTTGCAGCCCGTAGTATATTGCATGAAAGGTGGATAAATCTACTTTCCATTCTTACAATAGCAGCGGGTATCCTTTTTACTGCTATCACTGTCCTGTGCCTCTATAATGTTGATGTAGCAACAAAGAAGCTCCCTGAGAAATTTTCTATGATGCTTTACCTTAAAGATAATCTTTCACAAGAAGATTTAGAAAATATAATGAATACTACCAAAAAAGATGATGCTGTAAAGGCAGTGAAATATATCCCAAAGGATAAAGCGCTGGAGGAACTTAAAAGCACGGTTAAAGATACAGAATATGTACTCGACGGCCTTGACGAAAATCCTCTGCCTGATTCAATAGAGGTGAAGCTTAAGGATGAGGCAGTAGTACCTGAGACTGCTAAAAAGCTCACATCTGATTTAATGAAGATAAATGGGATAAATGAGATAGAGTATGGTGAAAAGTTTCTATCCTCTATATATTCCCTGAAAGTCGGGATGAAGAGTATAGGCAGTATATTTGTCGTGATAATGTCTGCAGGGATGATCTTTGTATGTTACAGCACGGTTAAGATTCTGTTTTACAGGAAAAATAGGGAGATAGAGACATACAAACTTCTCGGTGCCACAAGGGGATTTATCAGGGCGCCGTTTATCATAGAAGGCGCTGTTATCGGCTTTTGTGGTGGGTTTTTGAGTCTCGTTGGAATTTTATCGTTATATTACATAGTTATTTTCAGGCTCAGTCAAACAATCCCTCTTTTTAATGCGATCGTTTTCCCGATTAATATATCCCTTTTTCTTCCTCTGGCAGGATTTCTAATCGGAATAACAGGCGCTGCTATAGCTATAGGGAGGATCAGATATTGAAGACAGAAGACAGAAGACAGAAGTCAGAAGTTAGATTACCAGTAATAGTTCACCCCCACCCTAACCCTCCCCCATCAAGGGGGAGGGAATTTATTAGATCTGCTGATAAATATTCCCCCTCCACTGGTGGGAGGGGGTTAGGGGGAGGGGGTGCTGAACTATTACGATTACCGGTCTTCTGTCTTTTGTTTTCTGTCATCTGTCATCTGTCATCTGTTATCTGTTATGCTGCTACGCCGCATGAAGAATATAAAAAGATACAGAAAGAGATAGGTGAGCATAAGAAAAAACTTAAAAAAGCAGAAAGGCGAGAATATTCGATCCTCGCTGATCTCGAAAAGACCAACAGGCAACTCAGTATGGTAGAGTCTGAACTCAGAAAATACAGGAGGAGACTTATAGATATAGAGTCGAATATATTGAAAATTGAGGCTGAAATTTCTCTAAATAAAAGCAGTATTGAGAAACGTAAGGAGTGGATAAAAAGAAAGCTCAGGGCTATGCAGAAATATGGACGCACATCAGATATGGTTATGTTATTTTTAAGCACCGATGACATCTCTCAATTGATGAGAAAAGTCAAATTCCTGCAATGCATTGCTGTTTACGAACACGGAATACTGAATAACTATAAAGAGGATCTGGAAGATCTTGGTGAGAAAGAAAAAGAGTTCATGAATCTCAAGGCAGAACTTATAAAGAATAAAGAGAAGGTTAAGGCCCAAGAAATATCCTTCGCAAAAAGCAAGAAAGATAAAGAGTTACTACTATCATCTGTAAAAAAAGAACAATCTTCCTATACAGACATGTTAAAGGAGTTAAAAGCTTCCTCAAAAAAGCTTTTAAAGGTTATTAGAGAGTCGGAGAAGACAGATACATTCTCCGCAAAGGGCTTTTCAAATCTTAAAGGAAAACTTCCATGGCCTGTTAAAGGTAAGGTGGTAAGCCCTTACGGATCTCAAAAGGATCCTCTATTTAATACCCCTGTTTTCAAAAGCGGCGCTTACATACAGATAGGTGATGATTCCTTTGCAAAGGCTGTATATAATGGCAAGGTTGTTTTTGCGGAGTGGTTCAAGGGTTACGGCCAGCTCGTGATAATAAGCCACGGTGAAGGATATCATACGCTATATGGGAGTCTTTCCGAGATTTTTACTAAGGTTGGAGATATAATAGAAGTAAAGCAGATAATTGGACGGGTAGGGAATTCAGGCATCCTGAATGTATCTGGCCTTTATTTTGAACTCCGATATAAAGGCAAACCCCTTGATCCATTACAGTGGTTGGAAAAGAGATAAATCCCGCACCTTTTCTGGGTGTTTGACTCTACGAAGATTTTGGTGTGGGTAGACCGATGAAGAAAATTATTTTGTATTGAGAAACACCTCGCAGTAAGCGAGAGGATATTAAAAAGGTGCGGGATAAATTTTGGAGGATAAAAAGATGATTAAGATGAATAAGAAAAGGGTAATCCTGACGATTGTCCTTATATTTACTATTGCCTCAGCAGGCATTCTTATCGGGAGATGGACTATAAGCAGTGTTAGTGCGGAAATGGCTGGGTATGAAGAACTGAAGGTCTTCACTGAAGCCATATCTCTTATCAGGAAAAACTATGTGGAAGAGGTAAAACCAAAGGACCTGATATATAGTTCGATTAAAGGGATGCTTGGCTCCCTCGACCCTCATTCTTCTTTTATGACCCCTGAGATGTATAAGGAGATGCAGGTAGAAACAAAAGGAGAGTTCGGAGGTCTTGGTATTCAGATAGGAACAAAAGAAGGGGTACTGACAGTGATAGCACCGATCGAGGATACACCCGCTTACAAGGCTGGCATAAAGGCAGGTGATAAGATAATAAAGATAAACGATGAACCTACGAAAAACATAGATCTTCTTGAGGCTGTGAGTAAAATGAGAGGAGCTCCGTCAACGTCTGTCAAATTAACAATATTCAGAGAGGGATGGAAGGAGACAAAGGACTTTACCATAATAAGAGAGATAATAAAGATAAAGAGCGTGAAATCAAAGCTTCTCGAAGATGGTATAGGATATATAAAATTAAATGCATTCCAGGAACAGACAGCAACTGATCTTCGTAATGCAATGGATAGGCTGATACAGGAAAAGACGAATGCGCTTATACTTGACCTCAGGAACAATCCGGGAGGACTTCTTAACAGTGCAGTGGATGTTACAGGCCAGTTCCTGCCACCCGGCAAATTGGTGGTATATATAAAAGATAGAAAAGGCGAAAGGACGGAATATCACAGCGGGAATACCGAATTAAACTTTACTATGCCGATGATTGTCCTGGTTAATCAGGGTAGTGCAAGCGCCTCAGAAATTGTTGCTGGTGCATTAAAGGACTGGAGCAGGGCTGTCATTATCGGTACCAAAACCTTTGGAAAAGGGTCTGTACAATCAGTAGTCCCGCTCAGTGATGGTTCAGCCCT
>JBGOWS010000288.1:0-2986 GCA_041478735.1 Thermodesulfovibrionia bacterium
GAGATATGTGAGACACCAGGAGAAAATGGATAAGCAAATAGAAGAACAGCAGAAAGGCTTATTCAACTAACAACGACAAACAAGATGGTACCTTTCAGGACTAAACTTTCAAGCCACCGCCTCTGGCGGTGGTAGTTGACTATTGTCAATGAATATCTATATTCTCATCCTGCTTCCCGTGTATAGTCAGTAAAGTCAATTAGAAAACAGATTATACCTTACTAATGTCTACATCCATTTGTTTTAAAATCGAGTCAAGCAATTTTATCCCAAATCGTTCATGTTCTTTCAATCTTCGGGAAGGATTACCCTAACTCTCACCCTTCCAAGGGATTCCTACAAGAGTAAGATACGCGTGTTCTGTCGCCTTTCTTGCATTGACGGAACAAAATATTCCTATGGCTGCGGCTACTAAAGGATTCAATTCAATGTTGAAGGCGCCGTGGATAATACCTTCAACCACCGGAAGTATTGATGCTTCGGCCAGATCTCCAAACGAATCAAACCATTCTATCAACTTCTTTTTATCTTGATATTTTCCAGTAAATTCCATGTAACGATCCCTGAGATTATATAATCTATCACCGGTAGTTTCTACCACAATTCTGGTCATGTCCCGGATATACCGTTCAGCATTGATTTGGTTGCCAATCCCCTTTATGTCTGCCAGACTACCAATCTTGGGAAACTTAGGCCGGATAATCAAATCCCCTGATATCGTCTTATAGCCATCATTGGAAAAGAAATACTGATTAAAACTGTCCTCATAGTCTTTCATCTGCAGATCCTTTAGGTTATTGATTACGGTGATAAATGAAAGAGCCAGACCTATTTCCATTTGGATAAGACCGCGCAGTACATCTGGTAACCCTTTCAACTGCTCAATTTCCACTAGATCTTTGAAGTTGTCAATGAAATCATCAAAATCTTTGCTTTTAAGAAGATTGTCGAAGTCGGATTTTAACTCTTCAATAATACCTTCAATCAAGTTCATTGTCCGGGCAAGGGCATTTATTTCATTTATCAATAGACTGAAGTCAGCCTTAAGTGAAACTGGGAAGTCCTTCCCGGATTCTAACTCCTTTTTAATATCCCCTTTTAATAATTCCTCACTTTTTCCCTTTGCGATTTTGAAAAATCTATCTTCAAAATCAGCAATCTTCTTAATACCTCTCATTTCTTGTTCCTCCCATAAAGTCTACATATTTTGTTTCGGACTCCAATCCTTTCTTTTTTGTTCTCTTTTAAGATATTAAGATCTCTTCCCCTGTATCCAAATTATATTCTGCCATAGTGATGATTTCATCCTGCATCTGAGGGCTTAAATCTATATCCAAATGTTTCATATAATAGATCATAAGCCTTGGAAGTTATAAGCAGATTTCAGGTCTGGTATTGAAATGAAGCTCACGTAAGCGTTTTAAACGGGGCAGGCTTTCTAATGTTATATCTCTAAGACTTAAATCACTGATGGTTGCAGCCATTTTTCCCTCCTGTTTATTCTCGTTATGCTTATTCTTTAAAACTGGTTTCTCAACCCCCTGGGCTGATATCAAATGAGATTTCTACCCTCCTTTTCTGGCAGTCGTCATCCATGAGCATCCAAAAGCCGAAGTTTTTATACTTACTTAGTGTCTGTCCATAAACTCTGTTTGTCAGTCTGTCATTCCCGAAGTCCTTAATCGGGAATCCAGTGTTTCAAGGTGTTATAGATCCCCGGGTCAAGCCCGAGGATGACAAACCTTTACTTTATAAACAGACACTACTTATAGACTTGAGGGTCCAGTGCGGGGTCATATTCCTTCATAATCTCTGCGGCATAAAGTAGCTGACCCAAGTAAAGACCTTCTGCAATCTGCACTATTTCATTGATACAATAGTTATGGAGTTGCATTGTTTCCCAATTGTGAAGAACCCTGCGGCAGAGACCGCAGGGCGTCAAAGTCAAAATTCAAACAGCCTGAGTTATTCAATGTCTTTTTCTCCAATAGTGCTAAGTACATCGGAACTGCGGCAGAGACCGCAGGGTGTAATAGTTATCAATATTTCAAAAATCGGAATCTTCTTTTCCAGAGACAGATAAAACGGATATTCATGGTATCGAGCTACCACAAATTGCATTTTGTATTTGTATTCGTCGTCCTTTGATGTTAAACCTAAATCATTCAGCATAATAAATAAACTTGCAATGAGCCTCTTTGAATCTCGTGAATCGGTTATGTAAAATCTCAAACATTATCAGGTACCCGTATTTGATAAATGCGTGCATCGTTACCATGAATAACACCTAACTGTGCACTGGGCTCTGTAATAATTTTATACCTTCAGCAAGAGGATATATACAATTCTCAATCCACGCACCTACATCTATCAGCAGCATTGGACGTCCGTCATCTGGCTTGTATAAAACCATAGATGCCTGATGTGTATGACCTATCGCTACAATTTTTACATATTGGCCTGGCAAATTGTTCTCTGCCGCTGTATCAATTGATTGATAAATCTTTTTGAAAAATTTATGCTGTGCTTCATCAGGTACTGTTACTACCTGACAAAGGGTAGATGGAAGTGATTCCCCGGGTATAACCAGAGGAGCCCCTTTTTCCATTCCAAGGTTATGTTCAGGTTCAGTAATTGCCAGTTCAAGGTCTTTGAGAGGTTTATTAATTTTCCCAGCATATTTGCCCCAATATCCTATTGGATATTTATTAATTGGCGTTAAACTACCAATAAAATCTACTCCGAATTCTTTGATAGGTTCAGGAACCGTGGTTTCGAGAATATCAAATGCATCACCATGGGTAGTGAAGAGAAAAGGCCTGTCATTCTGTGTCCTGTTAAAGGCCTTTAATCTAAATGGGATTTCCTGCAAAGGAACACCATTTCTGGTATCATGGTTTCCTATTACCACAGTTGCCTTAAGGCATGGTTTGCCTCTGTCAATTCCTCTATAAAGAATATCCCGCAGCTCACCATGGGCATCATC
>JBGOWS010000143.1:0-5829 GCA_041478735.1 Thermodesulfovibrionia bacterium
AATTCGGTCATTCCTGCGAAAGCAGGAATCCAGGGAAAGCATAGAAAAACTGGATTCCCGCTTAAGGACTGCGGGAATGACAGAACAAGAATAACTGAATTGTTACTGAAAGGATAGAGTGATGGCGTCAAGGATATTTACATAGGAGGGCATTAATATGAACGGACAAGTATGCCCGATAGCAAAAATGGAGAAGTTGCTTATAGCAACAGACGGATCTGAATTTAGCGAAAGCGCTGTAAGAGAGGCTATAAATTTTGCAAAGATCTGTTCAAGTAGGCTAATTACAGTGTCAGTAGTTAAAACAAACCCTGAGTTCGAGGACCTTGTACCGCAGGTCATTGAAAAGGCTGAAAAAGAGGCGAGAGAACATCTTGAATCGATTAAGGATAGGGCATCAAAGGAAGGTGTTGACTGCGAGATAGTTGTACATCGGGGAGATGAGCCTTATCAAAATATTGTTGATGAAGCAGCAAAGAATAAAGTCAGTATGATAATCGTTGGCACGCATGGCAGAACGGGACTTAAAAGACTCATGATGGGGAGCGTCACTGCAAAGGTTATAGGACATGCTCCTTGTAATGTCCTTGTGGTCCCCTTAAATGCAAAGATCGAATGCAAAAATATTCTTATGGCGACTGATGGCTCAAAATATAGTGAGGCTGCTGCCTCTCAAGCGATAGGCATTGCAAAAAGATGTGGGGGGTCGCTTACTGTGATATCCGTTGCCTCTTCAGATGCCGAGATTTTATCGGCAGAAGATTATGTTAAAGAAGTTTCAGAACTGGCAAAAAAAGAGGGCATTAAAACAGACGGGTTAGCAGTCAAAGGCAAACCATATGAGGCTATTATTGATACTTCAAAAAAGAAACGTGCAGATTTAATAGTTGTCGGAAGTCATGGACGAACGGGTCTCGATAGGCTCCTTATGGGAAGTGTGACGGAAAGGGTCATCGGTCATTCCGAGTCGGCAGTTCTGGTAGTCCGGGTATAATTCTCCTTCTCTATCCAAAAAATGAACTGCCCCGCAGCAGAGTTACGAGGTATCAGATTCCTGAATAGGTCAGGAACAAGTCTGTCATTCCGCACTTGATGCGGAATCCAGGGTTTCCCTTGAAAAAGGAAATCCAATTCCTTATCTTTCTGGATTCCCGTTTTCACGGGAATGACAACGTATGAGTAGAAATGTTTTACCCCGAAGCCGAGCTATGAGCCATTCTTTTGGTTAAAGTCTATAAAAAACATGCTACACTATCAATAATGCTGGAGTAGTCAATTGAAAACTGTTTCATTAAAAGACATCTTTTGGGTTTTCCTCAAGATCGGCACCTTTTCCTTTGGCGGGGTCTATTCTATGCTCACATTTTTTGAGAGGGAATTAGTCGAGAAACATAAATGGCTCACGCATGACGAATACATTGAGAGCGTTGCTATAGGGCAGATGACACCGGGTCCCCCTATTATAAATACCGGAATCTGCATCGGATATAAACTGAAGAAGATAAAAGGGGCACTAACTACCACTGTAGGACAGGTATTTACCGGCACAGTTTTGGCAATCCTGCTGGCGATCTTCTATATAAAAACCAGAGGGAATGTTCTTCTGGTCTCAATTATGAAAGGCGTAGGTGCTGCTGTAGTTGGGTTGCTCCTCTCTATCGTCTACAAGATGGCAAAGAAAACCATTAAGGATTACAAAACAGCCTTATTTGCACTGTCTGCCTTCTCTGCACTGGCCATATTAAAACTTAATCCTATCGGGATCATTCTATCTGCGGGCGTACTTGGCTTAGTCGTATACGGGAGGAAAACCAGATGATTCTGCTTAAATTCTGCTGGATACTGATTGTCGTCAATGCCTTGACCATCGGTGGAGGCTATGTCATGCTTCCCATGCTTCACAAAGAATTTGTAGAAAAATATCACTGGTTAACCAACCAGGAATTTCTTGATGCTATTGCCTTCGGTCAGGTTACCCCGGGTCCTTTGACAGTTATGAACGCCTTTATCGGATATAAAATCTTTGGCCTGACAGGGGCAATTATGGCAATGATTAGTTCTTATTTGCCATGTATTATTATTGTCACACTGGTGGCCAAATACTACTACACTTACAAAGAGTCCGTAATCGTTATTTCAAGTTTCAACGGTATAAAACCTGCTGTTATTGGATTATTAGCGGCTGTGGCTATTTCTCTTGGAAACACCTCGCTTGTGAATCCCCTAACCTTTGGGATTGCCATAATTAGTTTCGCAGTTATTGCCTTTACAAAGATAGACCCTACTTTTGTTATTATTGGAGCGGGAATCGTGGGGGCTTTATTCCTATAATTAATTCGCCTAAGGCGAATTAATAAACCATCTGCCCGGTAATAAACCTGTATGTCCTTTCATCCTTCGGTTTCTCAAAAAAATCTCTGTTCGGCCCATGGTCAAGAATCTTGCCATCATACATAAATAAGACCCTGTCAGCAAGCCTTTTTGCCTGAAATATATTATGAGTTACCATGATAATAGTAAGCCGGTTATGTTTTCTTAATTTATTAATAGTCTCTTCGATAATCGTTGTGCTATGCGGGTCAAGAGAGGCTGTTGGTTCATCAAGGAAAAGTATCTCAGGTTCTATTACCATCGCCCTTGCTATACCGAGCCTCTGGGTCTCACCGCTTGAAAGTGTAAGGGCGTTGAAATCCTTTTTGTGAATCAGGCCAACAGACTCAAGAACTCTGTCCGCTTTTTCTTCTACTTCCTTCTTTTTAAAACCCCGAATTTTCAAACCATAAGCCACATTCTTAAAAACAGTTGTATTGAATATTCCAATTTTCGGCAATACAAGGCTTATCCTCCGTTTTAAATGAATGTCTTTTTTCAAAATACCCCCCCTAACTCCCCCCCTTAACAAGGGGGGGCTTGGGGGGGTGGTATCCCTTACCAAGGGGGGATTAAGAGGGGTGGTGTCCCTTACCAGTGGGGAATCAAGAGGGGTGTTGTCCTCAACAAAATTGACTTCTCCACTGTCAGTATCTTCAAGAAGTGCGCATATCCTGAGGAATGTGGATTTTCCACTGCCATTGGGTCCCAGCAACAAATAGATACAACCACTATCAAAGGCAAAGGAACAATCCTTCAGAACAGGCTTTCCATTGTAGTTTCTGCTGATATTTGATACCGTCAATCTCAGGCTCATCTACTTGCTTATCATCCCTTTTTTCTGAATTAAATGGAGAACCATGTTTACAATTAATGAAAGTGTTAGAAGTATTATGCCTAGTGCAAGGGCAAGTTCAAAATTTCCTTTGTCCGTCTCAAGGGCTATGGTAGTTGTCATAACCCTGGTATAGCCGGCAATATTTCCACCAACAATAAGTATCGCGCCTACCTCTGCCATTACCCTTCCAAATGCTGCAATCACTCCTGACATTATTCCATACCTTGCCTCTTTCATTATGGTAGTTATCACCTGAAAAGGTGTTGCACCAAGGGTCATGGAGGACTGTTTTATAATCGGATCGACACTTATAATAGCCGAATGGCAAAGGGATGCAACAATGGGAAATGCAAGTATACTCTGGGCTGTCACCATTGCTGATGGGGTATATAGTAAACTCATGAAGCCAAGCGGTCCGCTTCTTGACAGTATAAGATAAAGGAAAAGCCCAACAACAACTGGTGGAAGCCCCATAAAAGTATTCATAAGACTTATGATTATTCCTCTAAAGGGGAATCGTTTTAACCCAATAAGGGAACCGAGTGAAAGCCCTATAACTGTTGCAATAATTAAGGCAAGGCCAGAAACCTTGAGTGACAAAAATATAATGCTTAGTAGCTCGGCATCAAGATTAAATATAAGGAAAAAAGCCCTTCTAAATCCTTCTATTATCGATTCCATATCAAATTTTATTTTACCTAAATCAATTTTTTATTTGACAGATATTTATTCCTGTGATAATTTTGATTACAGATAAATATAAAAGGAGGTGTAACATATGCCTTGCAAACCAAAAGGTGCACCTTGCGAACCTTCTAAAAAGACTGCACTAAAACCAAAGTCAAAAAAGACAAAAAAGTGAGCTTAACTTAAGTCTGCTGAAATACGTCATGTGGGCAGCCATGATGGCCGCCCTTTATTACTTCATAACTAAGACATCATACTAATACGGTCATTAGTATGAAGACATTGATTATAAAATCCCTCCTAACCTCCCTTTGCCAAAGGGAGGGATAGTTCGACAAGCTCACCATGACATTTGTCATCCTGAGCCTGTCGAAGGATAGCAAAGAGGGGCAAGGGGAGATTTTTCAATAATGACGCCTTACTTATGAACTCCTTTGTAACTGTCATTCCTGCGAAAGCAGGAATCCAGTATAGCATAGAGTGAAGAAACGCCGATTCTGGATTCCGGGTCAAGCCCGGAATGACAGAAATAAGAATAATAGCATGTCTTTTTAATTATGGAGGCTCTTGCAAAAGTCTATTTTACCCCTCACCCTTACCCTCTCCCACAAAGGGAGAGGGTTTATTATCACGCCCCTCCCTTGATGGGAGGGGTTGGGGAGGGTGAACATTTGATACTTTTGCAAGAGCCTCTATGGTCTTATTATTTTGCATTCGGGATAAACATCTTATTACCATTTCTATCTTTAAACAATGCTATAGCCTTTTGTCCTTCCTTTGAAATAAGCCAGTTTACAAATTCCATAGCCTCTTTGTATTTCACATGCTTATGCTTTTCTGGATTTACGGCCATAACACCATACTGATTGAATAATAGAGGGTCGCCTTCAAGGACTATTATCATATCAAGTTTATCCTTTTCCCTTGTTGCCAGCCATGTGCCTCTATCAGTCAAAGTATATGCCCTCTTTTCATTGGCAATCCTCTGAGTCTTTTCCATTCCCTGTCCCACTTCGAGATACCATTTCTGTCCCTTTGGTTCTATGCCTGTTTTTTTCCATGTCGATAATTCTTTCGCGTGGGTGCCTGATTTATCACCCCTTGACACAAACGGATAAGCGCTTTCTGCAATCTTACGAAACGCCTCTGCAGATGATTTTATACCTTTTATCTTCACAGGATCGTTTGAAGGGCCAATAATAACAAAATCGTTATACATAACATCGCGGCGATTCACGAAATAACCTTCTTCTGCTGCCTTTAATTCAAGCTCCTTTGCATGGACAAAGACCACATCAGCATCACCCCTTTTGCCTATTTCAATCGCAGCACCTGTGCCAACAGCCACAACATCAATCTTGATTCCCGTCTTTTTTTCAAATATCGGCAGGATGTAATCAAATAATCCCGAATTCTGCGTGCTTGTAGTTGATGCACACCGTATCCTTGTTTCTGCAGATACCTCAAATACAGAAAAAATGAATATAATTATTACCAATACTAAAAGAACCTTTAATAGCTTCATATGTTCCACCTCAGGTATGGATTCATTATAACCTCTCGAGAAGTAAAAAGGGGTGGCCTTTTACCTTTCCTTCTTAATGCCCTCTCTGGCAATAGCGGTCTTGCCGGTCCTGACAAACTCTTTAATTCCCATCGGCTTGAGGAGTTCGATAATAGCTTCTATTTTCTTTTCGTCACCTGTAATCTCTATTGTATAAGTCGCTTGGCTCGAGTCTACAATCCTGCCCCTGAATATCTCAGCAAGCCTTAAAACCTCTGCCTTAGCCTCCTGTTTGGGCGCAACCTTTATCAGTACCATCTCCCGCTCAACATGGTCGAACTCGGTCATGTCAACGACTTTTATAACGTCTATCAGTTTGTTAAGTTGCTTGGTTATCTGTTCTATTATCTGGTCATCCCCGCTCGTAACG
>JBGOWS010000260.1:0-3422 GCA_041478735.1 Thermodesulfovibrionia bacterium
AACACAGGAATTTCATTCTGTGAAAGAGTATGAGAAAAAGTATTATCCGGAATCCTTTAAGAAACAATCTATTGAGATCAGCGATCCAAATACTCTCGGCACTGT
Organism: Thermodesulfovibrionia bacterium; assembly: GCA_041478735.1. Lineage (GTDB taxonomy): Bacteria > Nitrospirota > Thermodesulfovibrionia > Thermodesulfovibrionales > SM23-35 > JBGOWS01. The sequence continues at coordinate 106 of JBGOWS010000260.1, forward strand.
TCTGGCAAGGGAATCCTTAAACAAGTTTAAACATCTGATCCAAAAGCAAAAGGTGTGCGTTTAAGGCAATATCCTCATACAAGAGAGCAAAATATGGGACGTTGTTGACTAAGTTGACTTATTAGCAGGAATTCATTGCGAAAATTCTGAGTGCATATTTCAAATAATAAGCGGAAAAAGGGGGACAGGTACATTATCTGAATGAAACTCGATCAAATCGGCTTCTGGTCTGAAATCAAGCTTGAGATTATGAAGAAAAGAATTCCGGGGACACTATACTTAATTCTACGCCCCTTTCTTTTTGGGACAAACGAAAAAGGGACAGGCCACTTTATTAGTCTGCAGCACTGCTTATTTCTTTTACAAATCGATAAGAGCTTCATCTTCCAACCGTTGTCTGCTTGCAGGTGTAACAAACAAGGACTTCAAGTTGCTTAAATTATTAAACATTTTTTGCACTTCTCAATCGGTTTGACAAAAACTAATGAATGCTTCAGCAGGTCTTTACTGCGTTAACCTCTGTCTTCTCATTTCATCTTCTTCTCTATCTGTGAACATATTCCGTGAATCATCTTCAACTCCCACTCAGCAAGCCCTGCCCTGCCGAACAGATATTTAAGATTCCTCATTATTTTCGTCTCAAAGTCTCTACCGGTTTCCCGGGGTAGTTCTTTATCTCTTCAGTAGCCGAAGGGATTTTCTCTGATAAGTCATTATCTCTCTTTGCCCGGCGAGTTTATCTTTATTAAGAGGTCTTGCAATTTTCCACCACACAATAGATAATATGAATATGAAAGTGGTGGAAAAAGATAAGGTCATCAGCGGCATGCTCGGTGACGAACTTAAGCGATGTCAGGAAATGCTCGGCAGCCTGGAAAAGTCTGTATCTGAACTCCCTAAAGGCGTTATAAGTGAAAGGATAAAGCGATACAAGGACAAAGAGTATGTTTATTACTATCTGAAATACCGTGTCGGTGATAAAGTTATTAATAAGCATATTCCAAAAAAGGAAGTTGAAGGTCTGTTGAAAAAGCTTGCATTGAGGAAAAAATACGAGAAGGAAATAGTGTCTTATAAGAAAAAAATTGCGTATCTGAACAAGATTTTAAGTACTGATAAAAGACGCCATGGAAATAGCAGTCAAAAATAAGGACATTTTTCCAGAAGCAATTCAGGAACTCCTGCATGCGCTTTATTCTGCAGGTTTCTTTGAGGAGGCCATGCTTGTCGGAAGTTGGGTAATGCCTCTTTATCAGGAGGTATTCGGGTTAAGTTATGCTTTGCGAACACTGGACATTGATTTTGCAGTTAAATTCGCTTACACAGAAAAGGATAAAAAAGCAGACCTCGAAAAAATTATTATTGATCTGGGCTATATTCCTGTACTCATGCAATCAGGGATTCGTAAGTTTACACGCGAAAATTTCACTGTTGAATTTGTTGCTCACCGGAAAGGCAGTAGAGGTGAAAGGATTGTTTCAATAAGGAAATGGAATATCACAGCATCTCCCCTTCCTTTCATTGATATCCTCCTTAGTTACCCATTTACAGCAAATTTTGGAAATTTCAAACTGAGAGCACCGCTACCAGAGGCATTCTTTGTCCATAAATTAATCACGGCCCAGAGAAGACCCGGTGAAAGCAAGAGGGATAAAGACCTTGAGCAATGCTCAATTATTGCCTATCAACTTAATAATGATCGGTTAAAGACAGTTGTAGAATCATTAAAGCTTAGCAAGAAGACACAAAAAACACTGAGAGCTTCGTGTGAAGTGATCGATTTTCCCCCACAAAGATTGGGGTTTCAATAATTATGTGGTGGAAATACGGAACAGTTATTTCTCATTCTTTGATCTTCTTCTCTATCTGAGAGCATATTCCGTAAAGCATCTTCAACTCCCACTCTGTAAGCCCTGCCCTGCCAATCAGATGTTTTAGATTCCTCATTATTTTCGTCTCAAGGTCTCTGTTTCCTCTCGATATATATTCAAGAAGTTTGAGGGCAGAATGTATATGTTTGTAAAGGTTTTCGAGTTCTTCATTTTTTACCAATGCTGGTGACTCACCCTTATATGTTCTCTGACTTAACTCATAGGCAACAAGCAGAACACTATGTGCAAGATTCAATGAAGGGGATGAAGGGTCTGTAGGGATTGTTATCAGAAAACCGCATTTTTCAACCTCCTGATTGTTTAACCCATTACGCTCTCTTCCGAACAATAGTGCAATCCTGTTCTTTTGAGCAGCGGTTATTATCCTCTTTACACCGTCTTTTAATGGGAGGATGAGACCCCTTCGCTTTCCGAGTCTTCTTGTAGTTCCAATAACCAAATTCTTGTCTTTTATGGCATCTTTGAATTTTAAATGGATTGTTGCTTTTTCCAGTATATCACCACCCTGACAAGCCATCTGCCTTGCCTCTTCAGTAAGGAAATCTCCAGGATTGACCAGTTCAAGATTCTTAAAGCCCATGTTTTTCATCGCCCTTGCAGATGCACCGATATTGCCGGGTTCCCGCGGCTCGATCAGCATAAAGGATATGTTCTCTTTCCAGTTCTTCATCATAATGATATAGGATAAATCAAAATGGTCCCTGGAATAAACATATTATGTTAATATTAAAACTTATGGAACAGCGACTTCAGAAAATTCTTGCTGAGATGGGGATTACCTCGAGGAGAAAGGCCGAAGGCTTGATACTGGAAGGCAGGGTAACTGTAAACGGCCGGATTGCAACCATCGGCATGAAGGCAGACCCGGCCAGGGACCACATAAAGGTTGGCGGAAAACTCCTCATAAAACCTGAACCGAGGGTTTACCTCATGTTTAACAAACCCAGGGGTGTAGTAACATCTCTTTATGACCCTGAAGGAAGGCCAACTGTAAAAGATTTCCTGAAGGGCATAAAATATAGGGTTTTCCCTGTAGGAAGGCTTGACTATGACTCTGAAGGTCTGCTTTTATTAACAAATGATGGTGATTTTGCACATGCAGTTCTTCATCCGTCAAAAAAGATTTCAAAGACATATTTTGTCAAAGTGAAAGGCGTTATCGAGAATGAAAAGATAGAGAGATTGCGGGCTGGGATAAAACTCGCAGACGGGATAACAGCTCCTGCAAAGGCAAAAAGGATCAGGAAGACAGAAAACAATTCATGGCTTGAGATAACAATACACGAGGGGAAGAAAAGACAGATCAGGAGGATGCTTGAAAAGATAGGGCATCCAGTTTTGAAATTAAAAAGGATAAGGATTGACGGCCTTGAGATGGGCAAACTTGAATCAGGGGCATACAGATATTTAACATTTGAGGAATTG
>JBGOWS010000248.1:0-3614 GCA_041478735.1 Thermodesulfovibrionia bacterium
ATACAGGATGAGGACAGAGTCATTTGTAAAAAGGCTTGCAACTGTTAAACTACCAACCAAGTACGGTAAAGAATTTACTGCTATTGCCTATACAAATGATATAGATAACAATGTCCATATTGCCCTTGTGAAGGGTGAGATAAAACCGGGAGACGAAATCCTCGTCAGAGTCCATTCACAATGCCTTACAGGAGATGTTTTTGGTTCAGAAAGATGCGACTGCGGAGAGCAGCTACAAAAAGCAATGGAGATGGTTAAAAAAGAAGGTAAAGGAGTTATTCTCTATATGAAGCAGGAGGGCCGGGGTATCGGTCTGATAAATAAGCTGAAGGCATACGAACTTCAGGACAAAGGTCTTGACACAGTTGAGGCTAATATCAAGCTCGGTTTCAAGCCTGACCTCAGAGACTATGGCGTAGGTGCACAAATACTTGTTGATCTCGGAGTAAGGAAAATGAGGCTTATGACGAATAACCCGAAGAAGATTGTCGGACTGGAAGGATATGGTCTTAAGGTGGTAGAAAGGGTTTCGATAGAAACCAAGCCCACTGAAAGGAATATAATCTATCTTAAGACAAAAAAGAAAAAACTCGGGCATATGCTGGATAATGTATAAGCCGGGCAGTGCAGACATTGTTCAAAAATTTAACTTGTCTACAATCTGTTTATCAATCTGTTTATCAATTACCTTATCTGTAAATAGGAGGGGGTTATGAAAATTATCGAGGGTGAGCTTCAGGCTAAAGGATTAAAATTCGGTATCGTATTAAGCAGATTTAATGACTTTATTACGAGTAAGCTTCTTGACGGCGCAAAAGATGCACTCCTAAGACACGGTGCAAAGGAAGACGACATAGAGGTTATTAAAGTACCAGGCTCTTTTGAGATCCCGATGGTAGCAAAAAAGATGGCATTAAAAGGATTATATAATTCAATAATATGCCTTGGAACAATTATACGAGGTGCAACACCACACTTTGAATATGTTGCCGCGGAGGTCTCAAAAGGCATTGCATCAGCATCCATGGAGACAGGCGTACCTATAGCTTTTGGCATTATAACGTCCGATACCATAGAGCAGGCTGTTGAAAGGGCTGGCACAAAGAGTGGAAACAAAGGATGGGATGCAGCAATAACAGCCATCGAAATGGCACAACTCCTTAAAAAAATATGAGCATAGAGCACAGAATGCAGTGCGCGGAGTCCAGACTTTCACCCCCTCCCTTGCCCTCCCCCCTCGAGGGGGAGGGATGGGTGGGGGGGGCTGTATTCTGTCGTCTGTATTCTGACCTCTTACGTCTGCTTCCATGAAACGGCGCAAGGCGCGAGAGTATGCGCTGCAGATATTATTCCAGTCCGATTTTAAAGAAAAAAAGATTGATAACAAAGATCTCGAAGAGTTTTGGCACAACACAAAAGAAGGCAAAAACGTCAAGGAGTTTACAGAGGAGATTGTCCGGGGCACATTAAACAGGCTTGAAGAGATAGACACCATGATCGAAAGAGTTGCGGAAAACTGGCTATTAAAGAGGATGGCTGCAGTTGACAGAAACATTCTGAGGTTCGCAGCTTATGAGATACTATACAGAAAAGATATCCCTTCTGCTGTTACGATAAATGAGGCGATAGAGATAGCAAAAAAATTCTCTTCAACAGAATCAGCTTCTTTTATAAACGGCATACTTGACCGGCTCGCAAAAGAGGCAGGTAAAGTCTGATGCGTTATACCATGCTTTCCGATGTCCATTCAAATCTTGAGGCCCTTAAGGTTGTAATAACAGATGTAGAACAAAAAATAGATGATATAGTATCTTAATATAATAAATGTTGGAAGTGTTGGACAGCTTCGCGGCAGAAACTCCAGGGCATGTCATGCAATCATTGACGATGAGAAAGTGAAGATTGTAAAAATTCCCTGCCCCTTCTGCTTATAGAAAGGCTGTCAAAAGGGAGATAAAAGATGAGACAGAAATCAGAATACAGAATACAATCACCCCCACCCCCCCCTCCCCCTCGAGGGGGGAGGGTAAGGGAGGGGGTGAAAGTCTGGGCTTTTTCCATGCTGCTCCATGCTATATACTTAATGCTCTATGCTTTATGCTATCCTGTCGCTGCTTATGCTGATGATGATCCGCTTAACAGGATGAAAGATGAAACAATTTCATACTTCAAGCCCATGACAGGCGAAATAACAATAGTAGAAGTTAAAAAAGTTGTAATTAATCTCGGGACAAAAGACTCTGTAAAAATTGGCATGCGATTTAATATATTGAGAGAAGAAGCACCATTTAGGCACCCTGTCACAAAAAAGCTCTTAGGAAAAATGGAGTCATCAGTCGGAAGGCTTGAAATAAAAGAAGCAGGTCTGGATTCATCTATAGGCGCTATAATTGAAGGAGAAGCAAAGGAAGGCGATAAGGTCAGAATATCAGGTGTAAAGGTAAATATGCTTTTCTGCCAGTCAAAGAATATTGATTGGTATTTAGCTGACTCATATTACAGGAACCTGAAAGAGACGGGCAGATTTAATATGATTGATACAGGTATTGAAACAGATAACCCATTAAAGGTTATCGAAGGGGCAAAGAGGCTTAATGCAGAAGTTGCCCTTCTTCTGACAGCTAAGGCTGTAGATTCAGGTACAATTCTTACACAAAAGCTTTTCTGGGTATCCGATGGCCTTAAGTTTTATGAGATGGATACAAAGGTCGATGTTGCCTATGCAAATGAAATGAGGTTCGGTGAGGAATTCTTTACCCCACATAAAGAAGCGGGGCTAAAATTTGATCTGCCATTCAACTTAAAGTTTGTAACAACGGGTGACATCGATGGAGACGGAAAACAGGAGATTATTTTCAGCACTGGGAAAGATATCAAGGTCTACGCACCAGATGACCTCCAGCCCGCACTGGGTGGAGTTCAAATAAAGGGATCCAGCCTTGATGATCACCTCTGGCTCGACTCAATCGACCTTAATAGAAATGGGAAGGACGAGGTAATCGTCACATCAATGAAGGGAGATGATGTCACCTCTTATATTTATGAACTGAGCGGCACTGAATTTATTCTCCTGTATAAAAATAACATCTTCCTGCGAAGAATAGAAAATAGACTTATAGCCCAGGCCTATTCACATGCTGACGGGTTTGACGGTGATGTGTTCGATATAGTATGGGAAGGAGAATATAAAAAAGGCAGTGAAGTAAAACTTCCAAAAGGCGTTAATATATATGATTTCATATATTTTGATGATCCCCAAATGGGCAGATTAATCATCGCATATAGTGAAGAAGGTTTCCTCAATTTATATGACAGTAGGGGTATAAGGATATGGAGGAGTAAAACCAATACAGGAGGTTTTCTCACAACATTCAAGAAGTCGGCACCATCGATTATGGTTGACAGGGGTGAATGGGCAATTAAAGACAGGCTTTCCCTTAGAGATAAAAAGGTGCTTTTCATTAAGAGGATTCCTTTATTAGAAGTACTTACAGGGCTTGGGTATAAAAGTTCCCAGATTAAAACCTTATGGTGGAATGGTCTTTCCATGGAGGAAGGCACTTTGATAGACAATATAAACGGTTCTATCCTTGATTATACACCTGTTGGTGATA
>JBGOWS010000129.1:0-6321 GCA_041478735.1 Thermodesulfovibrionia bacterium
TAATTCAATTAAATATTCCCCTCTTTCTTAAAGAGGGGATAGGGGAGATTACTAAAATCAATTTTCCCATATCAATATTATGAAGAAACTTGGTCTCATAGCAGGAACAGGCGAACTGCCAATAGCGGTTGCTCAGGAGGCTCATTCACTGGGCTATAAAGTTATGGCTGTTGCTCTTGAACCACTGGCTGATAAAGCACTCTCCTCTTATGTTGACGTAATAAAATGGGTCAACGTCGGTAAATTCGGGAAACTGATAGATTCACTAAAAAACTACGGCATCAAAGAAGCAGTAATGGCAGGGAAGGTAACGAAGACACTCCTCTATAAAAGTAAAATCACGCCCGATCTAAGGGCTGTAAAACTTTTATTTTCTCTCAAAGACAGAAAAGACGATTCTATACTCCTTGCTATCATGAAAGAGCTTGAAGAAGAAGGCATTACGCTTCTCGATATAACCCTTTTTAGCTCAAACCTTTTAACACCAGAAGGTGTTCTTACAAAAGACCGCCCTACTGAAGATGAGTGGAAAGACATTGAATTTGGCTGGAAGATCGCCAAAGAGATGGGCAGGCTTGATATAGGGCAGACTGTTGTAGTCAAAAATCAGGCTGTGATGGCAGTCGAGGCCATTGAGGGTACAGATGAGACAATAAAAAGAGGAGGAAGGCTTGCAGGCAGCGGTGCTGTGGTCGTGAAAGTCAGCAAGCCAAACCAGGACATGAGATTTGATGTTCCTGTTGTAGGACTTGATACATTAAAAGCGATGTCCGAGGTCAATGCCCGGGTCCTTTGCATAGAATCGAAAAAAAGCATACTGCTCGACAGGGAAAAGATGATCGAGGAGTCAAAAAAAGCAGGAATTTCTATTATCGGGTATGCAGGGGATAAACCTCTCCAAAAACTTTCTTAGCCAAGATTATTCATAAATTTTTCTGATTTAACTGAGGATAGAGTATTCTCGCTCATTTTCAGTCGTTCCGACCTCCGATGGTCGCATCGACAATCCGATCAAATACTCTATCCTCAGTTGGTGAGACCCATTTTATGCTATTAATTCTTAAAGATCTTAAAAGTTGTTTAAGATCTTCTCAAATCCAGCAATAAGAATTGTCATTGCGAGTAAAACGAAGCAATCTCGCCTTTTGATGCGGGATTGCCACGCACCTTCCAGGTGCTCGCAATGACAAATAATCAACGGTCTTTTACTATTTATCGCTGGATTTGGGATCTTTATTCTGTCATTCTGGCTTGTCCAGAATCTTTCTTCGTTTTACAGGAGGATTCCCGACAAGCGGGAATGACATCCATTGGAACAGAGTTCGCTATGAATAATCCGGGTTAATATTTCAGTTTTGCCTTCTTCTGATTTGCAACAACTACAAGAACATAATTTTCATGGGTAAGATATTTCCTGGCAACCCTGAGAACATCATCTTTTGTAACAGGATTTATATAATCAGGATATTTTTTTATGTAATCAAGGCCGAGGTTATAAAATTCAACAGCAGCAAAGAAATCGGCAATTTTTCTATTAGTATCAAGCCTTCTCGGAAAACTACCAGTCAGATGCGATTTTGCATCTGAAAGTTCCTGGTCTGAAACATCTTCTTTTCTTATCCTTTCAATCTGCTTAAGTATCTCATCAATAGCTGTATTTGCCGACTCATTTTTAGTCTGGACGCCTGTTTGAAAAAGCCCTTCTTCTTTGTAAGCAGTGAAAAAGCTATGCACATCATATGCAAGGCCCATCTCATCTCTTATGGACTGCATAAGTCTTGATGAAAAACCTCCTCCACCGAGGATATAGTTCATGACAGACACGGCGTAGTAATCAGGGTTATCCCTGCTGATACCAATGTTCCCAAGAATGATATTTGCCTGTGTAAGGTCTTTGTTTATCTTTACAACCTTCTTTGTCTCCTTTTGCTCCGACAATATCCCCTCACCCTTACCCTCTCCCGCAAGGGGAGAGGAAACTTCCCCTCTTGAGAGGGGTGCAGGGGTGTGTGTCCCTCCCTTGACGGGAGGGATTAAGGGAGGGTGGTAATTAACTGCCTTCTTCCATTTACCAAGGTATTTTTTAATCAATGCATCCAACTCATCAGATGTGAAATCTCCTGCAATAGTTAGTATTGAGTTATTAGGCAGAAAATAATTTGAGTGGAACTGTACCAAGTCTTCTCTTTTTATATTATCAATGGTCTCAACAGAACCCTCTATAAGCCTCCCGTACGGGTGTTCTCCGAATACCTCTTTTTTAAGCGCACGTTCTGCAAGGAAAGAAGGGTCTTCCTCGCGCTGCCTCAGAAAGCCTTTAATAAGTTCGCTCTTTCTCTCAATCTCGCCCTCTGGGAAAATGGGATTAAGCAGAATATCAGAAAACAGTTCGAAACCTTTGTTAATATCTTTTTTCAAAACTGACAGGGTAATTGTTGTGTAATCATTGCCAGCCGATGCATCAAGAGACGCGCCTATAAATTCCACCTCCTCACTTATCTCCGTAGATTTACGATTCTTTGTGCCCTCTGTAAGGAGTTCTGCGGTAAGATTAGCAAGTCCTGCCTTTGGTTCATGCACTTGACCCGCCTTGACGATGAGCGTGACCATGACGATCGGCAACGCATGATTCTCTGAATGAAGAATGACCAAGCCGATAGGGAGAACAGACCGTTTTATATCAATAGCAAAAGCATTAGTAGACAAAAAACAGAATATAGTAAACAGCATGAGAACAGAGACGAATAACGGATAACGAGTGAGGGAGAAATACTTAGTAATCCCCTCATGCCCCCCTTTAGCAAAGGGGGGTAAGGGGGGATTTGATTTCTGCATGGCACTTATTCGCTTTTTACTTTTCACTCTTCACTTTTCACTTTCTTTGTTGGTATCAAAATTCCTACTGTTCTGTTATCTTCTTTAAAATACTTCTTTGCCACTCTCGCCGCATCCTCAGGAGTTACCTTCCTTATCCCATCAAGGTATCTGTCAATAAGCCTCCAGTCTCCAATTATCTCAAATATTCCGTATTTCATAGCCTGGATATAAATAGAGTCCTGTCCCATTATAAATGAAGATTCAATCTGGTTTTTTGCCTTCTGAATCTCCCGTTCAGATGGTGGCTCTGTCTTAATCCTGTCAATCTCTGAATAAAGAGAGTCCTCAACTTCTTTTATATCTTTATCTGGAGAGGCTGTTGCAGAAAAGAAAAATAGATATGGATCCTTATTAAAGCCACTATAATCAGCAGATGCACTAATTGAAATCTTTTTTTCATAGACCAGGGATTGGTAAAGTCGTGAACTTTTTCCATTGGAAAGTATCAGGCTGAGGACATCGAGGGCATAGCTGTCTTCATCAGGGAAACTGGGTGTATGGTAGGCTATGAGAATATATGGTAGTTCAGCTTCCCGCCTGAGAAGCACCCTTTTTTCTCCTCTCTGCTCAGGCTCGGTATAAGTAATGTTTTTCCTGGAAAGTCCAGGTGTTATATTACCAAAAGAGCGACTGATCTTCCCCATTATCTCATCTGCATTCACATCGCCTACAATAATGACCACGGCATTATCGGGTGAATAGTGAGCTTTATAATAGTTATATAAATCTTCTCTTTCGACAGACTTGAGGTCGGACATCCATCCGATTACAGGCCTTTGATAGGGATGTACCTTGAATGCTGCTGCAACAACTTCCTCAAATAAAGAATTCTGGGGATCATCCTCATATCTCAGGCTCCTTTCCTCCATAACAACACTCCTTTCTGAAAGTATTTCTTCGGGGTCTAGTGTCAGATTCCGCATCCTGTCAGCCTCGAGATCGATTGAAAGTGTTATCCTGTCTGAGGAAAAAAGCTCAAAATAAGCAGTATAGTCTTTTGTTGTATATGCGTTATCCGTACCCCCGTTTTTTTGAACAATCCGTGAAAATGTTTTTGGGCCGTATTCAGGCGTCCCTTTAAACATCATATGCTCGAGTAGATGGCTGAGCCCGGATTTGCCGGCAGGCTCATTTCTTAAGCCCGCGCGATACCATACTTGGAATGTCGCTACAGGCGCCTTATGTTCTTCAATAAACAGTACCCTTAGCCCGTTTTCCAGTCTGTATTCTTTTACCCCGTTAGAAAGAAACTTTCTAACGGGGTTTACTTCTGAGGGATGGACATTAAGTGGTATTAATAAAAAAATAAAAGCGAAAAAAATCCTGATATGTTTCATATATAGAATATACCAGAAACTGTAAAAATAATTGAAATCAGAGCACATCCATAATTTTGTGTAAAAAAACTCTTGACAAGAAATATTTTATTTGAATATATGTGTAGCGGAATGCGATAACTTGGGGGCGGAAAATGCAATAACTGACTTCCCAAATTCATTTGACTGTGTCAAATGAATTTGATTTTGGAGGCCGACGCTGGCAAAAGTTCATAATTGTTTATTTGTTTATTCCACCTACAATGTCGCAAAACCAAGAATAGACGAAAATTGAAGATTTACAGTTGAAATACTCGTAACGCCCCACTCACTGACGAGTGCCTGAATAATGTTTACTGGCTAAAAAAGATTTTTATATTTCAAAACACTCACATTCAAAAAAGTCGCCTCTGGCACTCGTTCAATGTGCAGTGGGTGGTTAGGCTCAGGTCTTTTACAATAATTTTGATTGTTGAGCTTTAGCAATCAAGTAATTCACAAAAGCCGAACACGAAACTATCATATATTTAGCTTCATCAAATCCTACTGTTGGCTGATCCAAAATAGCATGTCTGATGCCGCTTTCATCACTTGTATAACCGTATAATTTTATGAATCCCGCCTTAAGTGCACCGTGAATATCAGCATGTTTTGAGAGTTCGTCTAAAGCTCCCGAAAGCCCTTGAGCACCACTTCCTGACAATTGCTTTGAGATTGATTCAACTGCACTGATTGCTTCCTTAATTGAATTTCTATAATCAGGTTCTGGCTTTTTCCCGAGCAGTGTTAATGCGGCCCGCAAATGCTCATGTGCACCATCAAGTCCCGATCTTGCTGTGGCATGAATTGCACCAGAAATCTCGCCGGTTTCTGCTGGATTCGAGATAGGCGCTAATACACCGGATATGAAGCGATATCCCGAGAGCTCTCGCTCAAATATAAAGTTAAAAATCTCTTCCAGTCGGTCTCTACGATGTTCTGGGTATTGAATAATCTTTTCGTGATTCTCTACGATGAACTCAATAAAATCATAAATTTCATACCACGTTAGCTTATAAAAATGAGCTTTTAGCCATCTGCGGCACTCATAATCTTGATACGGAAGCTCATCTACAGGCACTTTCAAAAAGAACTGAGCAACACATTTTGCGATAGGAATCCAGTAGTCATATTTGCTTTCGTATAAGGAGTGAAGGAAATTCCACAGAGAATTGCGAAGTGCACTATTCATCCCTTCAGTTTGAATTGTTGGTACATGCTCCGCGAGCTCCATACGTTCAGAAAATTTACGCATAATCAAATATCCTTTGGCCTAACGCTCGCATCAGCCGCTTGGCAGCCCGCAGAGCGAGGTTAGGAGCGCCGCGGGTTGCCAAGTCGGCCTGCATGCGGTGGTTATAAGGCATACTCATACTAGTAAGCTATCTAAAAATTGTAATAGAATTTGAGCACGTTGATTCAAAAATTCTTCATAATCATCTTTTAAATATATTTCTGTTTTTAATGGCAAAAGGTTAGAATTCAGTATGTCAGAATATTTATCTTTCGGAACAATGTTAACAATATAATCGGAAGGGGCTTTGTTTAAAATCTTTTTATTTGAATCAGATGGAAGAAAACAAAAGTTACAAATGGAATTTATCTTTTTGTTCTCATATTTATTTTTAAGAAATGCCCGCGGAAAAACATGGTGGTACTCCTTCAGATTATATTGAGATAATGCTTCACCTAAATCTATTTTATTTGCATTCACTAAATTGAGAGGAGCTTTTTGAGCTAATAATAGCAACATCGCTCTTGCAAAAGAATTACTTCTGCTAAATATTTGTTTAATTATACTTTTTCCATCAATCGAATATGAATATTTATTGATTCCATCATAATTGCCTTTGAGAGCATACTTAAAAAACTCAATATCTTCATTCATCTTCATATCAGTAGAGCCAGAATATCTTCTCGAGAAAGAAGTTTTCCAAAACCATTGTTTTAGTATTCTGCTTTGTTCTATTGTTGGTGTATTTATTTTAGAAAAGAAAAATGTCAATGGTACAATTTAATGAGAATGTGGAAGAAAATCTCTTGATAACATATTGAATTCTGTTGAAAGAGGGAATCGAGAAATCTCCAA
>JBGOWS010000181.1:0-4807 GCA_041478735.1 Thermodesulfovibrionia bacterium
AGCCGGAGAATGACACGAGGAGTTAACTTTAAGTGAACTTTAATAGCGATATGATAATCGGCTTCAATGCATGCCGATAGGTCATTTATGACGATCCACATTAAATATTTGCAACTAATGGGTAAAGATAAAAACCATCTAGATTCCTACTGTAGTTTACCTCATGAAAATTAATAAAATTATGAATAAAACTATTACCAAAATTTTTGAAGCAATTCAAAACCAGATAGTCAAATATAGACGCTTAGTTGTAATTTTAATTCTTTTAATGCAGACAGTTCTTGCAAATTACCTGGCATTTATCATAAGATTTGATTTTGCGCTTCCAACAGTGTATCTCGATAAATTCCTCTCTTATCTGCCTATTCTTTTATTAATACGTCTCGTTTTTTCCCTTCAGTTTGGACTTCATAAGGGCTTGTGGCGTTATGCAAGCATTAGCGACCTGATTAAAATCGTTAACTCAGCAACATTAGGATGTATCATATTTTTTCTAACGATAACATATTTGATAGGTGATACAACCTATCCTCGTTCAATATATATAATTGACTGGTTGTTATTCATAATTATATATGGTGGAGCCAGGCTTTTGATAAGGGTATTCAAGGAATACATGTTCTTAGAACCTTTGCGTAAAAGAATTCTCATCATTGGTGCAGGTGATGCAGGTGAGGTAATAGCAAGGGAAATGAAGAATAATCATGAGTGTGCATATGAGCCTATAGGGTTTATTGATGATGATAACCATAATAAAGGATTTACAATACACGGGGTCCCTATCCTTGGACCGAGCAATATGATTCCCGAAATCATTGAGAAACACAAACCGGATGAAATTTTGATATCTGTATCTAATGATACTCAAAAAACTATCAGGGAGATTTATGAAATCTGCAAGCCGTTCAATATACCCATCAAGAAATTACCAGGAATAAATGATCTACTTGACGGTAATGTTTCTGTAGCAGCAAAGCTCGGGCAACGCTTAATTGATGCTAACTTAGTAACAGAAGAACAGATACAGGACGCTCTGGCCCTACAAGAAAAAGAAGGGGGAAGACTTGGATCGAAACTCGTTAAACTCGGGCATATTACTGAAGAAAAAATGATCTCTTTTCTAAGTAAGCAGTATGGTATTTCTAACATGAAGCCTATCTCACTTGAAGATCTTTTACAAAGGGAACCTGTAAATGGTGATATTACATGTGTAAGAGCCTTTATAGAGGGTAAATCTGTGATGGTAACAGGTGCTGGTGGGTCGATTGGTTCAGAACTCTGCAGACAGATCATAAAATATAATCCGTCGAACCTTATACTATTAGACAGATATGAAAACAGCCTGTACGAGTTAGATCTTTCATTAAGAAATGAACAAAATGGTTCAAGTATATCAACCATCATAGGAGATATACAGGATACGTTAAGTTTAGAACATATATTCTCAAAACATAAGCCTCAGATCATCTTTCATGCAGCTGCATATAAGCATGTGCCTTTGATGGAAACGAGTCCGATAGAAGCTATAAAGAATAATATCTTTGGAACGAAGAACCTTATTGATACCGCATCACAGCATAGTATAGAAAGCTTTGTGATGATATCAACTGACAAGGCTGTAAATCCTACAAATGTTATGGGTGCAACAAAGCGTTTTGCTGAATTTCTAACCATTAATATGAATTCTGTTTCTAAAACTAAATTCAGTACGGTTAGATTCGGTAATGTCCTTGGAAGCAATGGCAGTGTTATCCCGATCTTCAAAGAACAGTTAAAGAAGGGTGGTCCATTAACAGTAACACATCCTGAGATTAAAAGATTTTTTATGCTTATACCGGAGGCCGTACATCTTGTCTTGATAGCTGCTGCCTCTGGAAAGGGTGGTGAGCTATTTGTACTAGATATGGGTGATCCTATAAAGATTATTGACTTTGCAGAGAACTTTATAAGACTTTCAGGATTTATTCCATATAAAGAGATCAAGATAGAGTTTACAGGTTTGAGGCCAGGAGAGAAATTATACGAAGAGCTCTTTGATAGATCAGAAAAAATAATTCCCACATCCCATAAGAAAATTATGATAGCAGTTCCAGAAGTCCCTTCAATGACAGATCTTGCAATTAGCTTCTCTGATCTTGAACTTGCCGTTCAAAATTATTCTATTGATGATGTGATACCAATAATACAGAAAATAGTTCCCAATTTTAAGAACCAAACATCTGAACGTATCGTTGAAAATAGGTTTGCTTAATTTTAAGCATTGTCGTGAACTATAAACTATCATTATATAGCGTAAAGGAGAGAATTTTATGAAAGCTGTGATTCTTGCAGGCGGGTTTGGTACCCGGTTATCAGAAGAAACCACCATACGGCCTAAACCCATGGTAGAGATTGGCGGGAAACCCATACTATGGCATATCATGAACACCTATTCCGCTCATGGGATAAACGAGTTTTTTATAGCAGCAGGCTATAAAGCAGAAGTGATAAAAGAATACTTCCTCAATTTTTATGCTATCAATAATGACATCACCATTGACCTGGCTAATGGAAAGACTATTATTCACGAAGGTAATCAGCCTAACTGGAAAATTCACATTGTTGATACAGGGTTAAATACACAGACGGGCGGTCGTCTCAAACGGCTCAAAAAATGGTTGGACAAAAAAGAAATATTTATGTTTACTTATGGTGACGGGGTTGCTGATATTGATATTAAAGCCCTCCTCAAATTTCACGAATCCCATGGCAAACTAGCTACTGTTACCACTGTGCGTTCACCCTCACGTTTTGGCAGAATTGGATTTGAAGGGGACCAGATTACAGACTTTTATGAGAAGCCCGAGGCAGCAGAAGGTTGGATAAATGGTGGATACTTTGTACTCGATTTTAAGGCAATCGATTATATCGAGAATGATGAATCTATCTGGGAGCGCAGTCCTGTGGAACGTCTTGCCCGTGATGGTCAACTGATGGGCTATCGCCATTATGGTTTTTGGTCATGCATGGATACATTAAAAGAAAAAAGAGTTTTAGAAGATCTATGGAACTCGGGTAAAGCACCGTGGAAAGTATGGTAAATAGAATTACCCTCTTATGCCATGAATATCAACTGGACATGACATTCAGAAATGTAAGCATATATTCCTGTAGGAGATATGAATGGATTCTGATATAACAATCATCGGTGCAGGGGTGATTGGTCTGGCAATTGCTTCAGAGTTGGCTGATAATAAACTGAATATATATATTGTGGAAAAGAATGAATCTCATGGTATGGGAATCAGCTCTCGAAACAGTGAGGTAATCCATGCCGGGATATATTACCCTCCCGGCTCATTAAAAGCCACACTTTGTGCCGAAGGCAGGGAAATGCTCTACGAGACGTGCATGAAAAATAATATTTCTCACGTGAAGATCGGCAAACTAATAATCGCAACAACAGAAAAAGAGATGGTAAAGATTGAACAGTTATCACATAATGCGATACAAAACGGGGTCTCATCTGTTTCTATTATAGAGCAGAGACAAATCCATCAAATGG
Source organism: Thermodesulfovibrionia bacterium (assembly GCA_041478735.1). Classification (GTDB taxonomy): domain Bacteria; phylum Nitrospirota; class Thermodesulfovibrionia; order Thermodesulfovibrionales; family SM23-35; genus JBGOWS01. The sequence goes on from JBGOWS010000181.1 coordinate 3,545, forward strand.
AACCACACATCAGAGCGTTTGGAGCTCTCTATTCCCCTGACACCGGAATCATAAGCGCCCATTCTCTTATGGACTATTATCTTCACACTTCCAAAATAAAAGGAGCAGAAATAGTTTATGGTACGCAAGTAATAGGGATTGAAAAGGTTACAGCCGGCTATAAGGTTGCTACTTTGAATAGAGATAATGACTACTTCGAATTTGTCACAGGAATGGTTATTAACGCGGCTGGATTACAATCCGATACCATTGCAAGAATGATAGGAAAAGATTACACCCTTCACTACTGTAAGGGTGATTACTTCAGTATTAACAATGTGAAAAAGGGTAAGGTTCAAAGGCTTATTTATCCTGTACCTGAAGAAAATCATGTAGGATTAGGCGTTCATTTGACTCTTGATTTGCATGGGCGTATGAAGCTGGGTCCTGATGCAACCTATATAGATAGGGTAGAAGATTACAAAGTTAATGCATCAAAAAGAGACGAATTTTACGATGCTGCAGTTAAATTTCTTCCATTCATTCGTAGAGAGGACATTGAACCTGATATGTCTGGCATCAGACCAAAGCTTCAGGGAGCTGGAGAAAACTTTCGTGACTTTGTTATCAGTGAAGACCTGCCCGGTTTTATAAATCTTGTCGGAATAGAGTCTCCAGGACTGACCGCTGCGCCCGCTATTGCCAGATACGTTAAAAAATTGCTACATACCATCAGTTCAAATTAAAAACATATTCGGTTCTTTCTCACATTGAGTGGGCAACATATCAGAAATCCTCCCCTTAATAAGGGGAGGTTAGGAGGGGTTGTTATTACAAAGGCATTTAACAGAACAGACCATAAAATAAAGAGAAAGACATTGAGAAGCAATATGCCACCGGCAGAGATCATCTTATGGAGCAGGTTAAAGGGCAGGCAATTGGAGGGCTATAAATTCAGAAGACAGTATAGTGTGGAGTATTTTGTGATAGATTTTTATTGTCCTGAATTGAAATTAGCCGTAGAGATTGACGGAGATTCTCATTATACACCTCCCCATCCCCTCCTTGGTAAGGAAGGGATTTTACCCATTCGAAATGAGAAAGAACCATAATTTTCCTTGCATGGAAGCCCCGACTTTTAGTCGGAGAGCTTCACTTTCCAGAGATAATTTCTTTAAAACAGGAAGAGTTACGTATATTATTGTAAGTCCTGGATGTTTTGATATAGCTCCAGTTGTTATATCCCTTATCTATAGCCTTTTTTAACCACTTGCAAGCCTCGAT
>JBGOWS010000116.1:0-6860 GCA_041478735.1 Thermodesulfovibrionia bacterium
AAGGGAGGGGCGTGATAATAAACCCTCTCCCTTTGTGGGAGAGGGTAAGGGTGGGGGGTAAAATAGACTTTTGCAAGAGCCTCAACTTGATAAATTTATTGAAAATATCTTTATTGGTTATACTCAATAAAATATTCCGTAAGCCATCAGTTAAAGGTACACTATGGTATCAAAAAATAAATTTTTTCACAACATCTGCATTATCTCAAGTGTATTATTTGGGTAAACCGTGAAGCGTAAAGAACCAGTTTCTAACTCCTCAAGTTCTGTTGTGCCTAAAGTCTACTACGCATTCCCGAACCTTAAAGACACCCCCACCCTAACCCTTCCCCCTCGAGGGGGAGGGAAGGGAGGGGGGGGGAGTCGCTATTATCCTGTATTTCTGAATCTAAAAGGGAAAAGGGCTGTTGTTATCGGAGGTGGCAAAGTTGCGGAAAGGAAGATCCTCAGTTTGCTTAAAGCGGGTTCAGATGTAAAAGTCATAAGCCCTTATCTTACAAAGAGGCTTGAGAAAGAAAAACTGAGCGGCAGGATAAAACATATATCCCGGCAATATAGAAAAGGCGACCTCAAAAATGCATTCCTCGTGATTGTTGCTACTGATTCTCCGGTTATTAATGACCGTGTTTCTAAAGATGCGTCCTGCCTTGTGAATGTTGTTGATGCCCCGTCTTTATGCAATTTCATCGTCCCCTCGGTTATGAATCGGGGGCCGTTAAACATTGCTGTATCAACCAGCGGTATCAGCCCTGCACTTTCAAGGTCAATTCGTAAGGAACTCGAAAAACGCTACGGTCCTGAATTCAATAATTATTTGAAATTATTAAAAAAGATTCGCTCAAAGGCGGTAGAAGTAATAGATGATAAAAAAAAGAGGGGAGAGTTTTTAAAGGCTATCGCATCAGAAAAGATAATTAATATATTGAGAGAAAAGGGATTTAAAGAGACAAAGAAAGTTGTAGATGAGTTGTTTGAAAAGGTAAAGGCAACTTAAGACGAAGCTTTTGCAAAAGTCCCTATTTGGTAGCCGCAGGCTTTAGCCTGCGATTTACAAGACATTGAAAATAAGCAAATTACGCAAACTAAAGTTTGCGGCTACAATACAATTAATGACTTTTGGAAAAGGCTCGTGTTAAAATTTTGTTTATGGATATTCATCAACTCAGGGTATTTGCCTCGGTTTTCAAAAACAAGAGCTTTTCGGAAGCATCTAAAAAACTTTATCTTACACAGCCGACCATAAGTGTGCATATCAGGACGCTGGAGGAAGAGTTAAGCTGCAAATTATTTGACCGATTGGGCAGAACTATTATTCCTACCAGAGAAGCTGAAATCTTATACAGCCACGCAATAGAAATTATTGAAAAAGCCGATTCCATTAAAGATGCGTTAGGGCAGTTTAAGAAGGAAATAACAGGAAAATTGATAATTGGTGCAAGTACAATCCCAGGCACATATTTATTGCCTTCTGTGATGGCAGTATTTCAGAAAAAATATCCGTCCATTTCCTTTCAGATTTTAATATCTGACTCCAGTGGAATAGTCGAAAAAGTTTCAAAACATGAGTTACTTATGGGAATTGTGGGAGCAAAACTTGGCAATGATCAGATAAATTACATACCTTTTGTTGAGGATGAACTAATCGCTGTATCTTCGGCTGCCCTCGAAAATAACCGCATGATGACATTAAAAGAGTTAATCAAATTACCCATGGTTTTACGAGAGGAAGGCTCTGGGACAAGAATGGAGACTGAAAAAATTTTAAAAGGCAAAGGGATTTCTCTCGAAGGCATTCATATCGCAGGAATTTTTGGTTCTACAGATGCGGTAAAACAGGCTGTAAAGGCTGGGCTGGGAGTTTCGATATTATCGAAGTTTTCTGTAATTGATGAATTAGAACATAATGTGCTCAGAGAAATAAAACTCTCAGACATTCAGATGAAACGAAAATTTTATATTGTAACCCACAAAAAAAGGACCCTCCCTCAGGCATATAAGATATTTTTAGAACACATCATGGCTGAATCGAAACGCATCTGAAATTCCGCACCGGTTCATCCAGAAGGACTACACACTTAACAACAGAAAAAGTTATAGCATTTAACTTGATATTCCCTGTAGTCTTGCTACAGGGTCTCCTTATACTTCCCTCCCCATTGATGGGGGGTGGTTACAACGTTTTATTTTCACCCTCCCCTTAATCCCCTCCCGTCAATCCCGAAAGCTTTCGGGACTGCGGTCTCTGCCGCAGGGTTGTTCATTGTCAACAGCCTGTAAAGAATTGTTTTAAACTCTCAGTGTGGCGATTAACCTCTTCGGTGAAAGGAGCAAGTCAATAGCGTCAATCGGAGATTTTACAAGGATTTGAGAGGCTTCAATAGCTTTTCTGGAACAGCCTTCCCTGAGGCATACAGCAATACCAAGCCTTGCTGCCCTGAGCAGCAGTACATCGTTGTTTCCATTCCCAAAAGCAACCACCTTGTCAGCACCTAAATTTATTACGTACTTTTCCTTCTGAATTGTATGACCCTCGCCTTCAAGCACATGAAGTGTGCAATTGACTCCCTCAAGTTCTTTCTTGGCACGCCCGAAAGTATCAGAGGTCAGCACATGTATCTTGATCTTTTTGGATAGTTCCTCGAGTTTCTCTTTAACTCCCGGAAGCATGATGCCATCCTCAGAGAGCGTTCCCGAAAAGTCGGTGACAAAATGCTCAAGTTCTAAAAATTCTGATCCAGGGATTTCCACTCTAATCATAAGAATAATTAATTTTAGCAAATATATTACTAATTGATAAAGTATGGGAACAGGCGGTTATAAATCTATAACTTTTTCCAATGTTTCTTTGAGAAAACATAAATAAGAACCATTTGACAGAGTGTTCATCGCAAGAGCAATAATATTACTAAAATTTAAATATATAGAAATACTAACTGTACATGACAAAGAAGAAGCGCAAAAGCATTTATCTGAACTATCCGCATTTTTGAAACTCAGAACAGAAAATACAGTTACATAAATTTAATGAGGGGATTGTATTATTAACTATCTTTGATTAAGAGTTTCCTTATATCCCCTACTCTCTTAGTAATCTTCTGTGAATCAAGGTACTCTAATAACGGCACAGGATACTTGCTTGCCGTATTGAGAAGGTCTTTAAATTCTTTTAAAGACATTTCTGATTTTCTGTTAAAAAATGTTTTAAGTTTTTCGATCATTGTGTGATATGTAGAAGATGTTAGATACATTGAATCATTGATCCTAATAAGACTTCCTTCTTCCACTATGAATTTCAGAATATCTGAAAGCTGTTTCTGATCCAATTTAAGAAACTGGGACAGTTCCTCCTTCATGGGAGGTTTAAATTTAGCTTTTTCATAAATGTCAATAATGGTTGTCTTTAATGTATTATATATCTCTGATAAACTCATACGGAATGTCACAAGCCTGATTATTTCTTTCTCTATTACAATATCTTTCAATGATGCGATCAGGTAGCCAAAAAGTCTAGGCTCAAGGTTAAGATTAACCCTTAGTTCCTCTTTCAGCATACCAGGTTTTAAAGGATTTCCTTCATGGAAATCTGCAAGTTTCTTTTTTATAAGTTCTCCGAATGTATTGATAGCAGTATTATGAAACAGCATATCATCATATTGCATAAGAATGACTTTTTCTTTTAATGCCTCTATTGAGTGCTTTATAGTCGTAACCTCTTCCTTAATCCACCCTTCTATATATGCTGCTTTAATCCCATAAATACGAGCCCTTTTTACCTTTAATGCTATTTTTTCTGTTAATGTACCGGTATCGAGCAATGTTAAATCTTCCAAACTCTTTTTGTGACTCAGTTTATACGCGGATGGGTCAAGTACTTCTCCTCCTCCAATCGTCTCTAACGGAGAAAACCTTCGTATAATGTATCGATCTCCTGACATTGCAATAACAGGCTCCTGAAGCCTGAACTGGCAATAACAACTCTCACCTGCCTTTAACTCATTCCTGCCATACAAAATGATCCTTGCCATAACCTCAGATGTACCAAGATGGAAGTGGACAATCTCCCTGCTTTTCAACATTTGAGCATGTGAAAGTAATTCAACCTTTGCATCGATCATCGTGGTTGTAATAAATCTTCCTGGTACCACAACTGAGTCTCCTCTGTTTAATTTCTCCTTATCAATTCCCTGAAGATTTATCGCCACCCTTTGTCCAGCAAGTGCTGTCTGAATGGATTTCCCATGGCTGTGAAGTCCGCGCACCTTACTCTTTATTTTGCTCGGAAGAATCTCAATGTCATCATCAATAGATATGTTTCCTAATATGACGGTTCCAGTCACAACAGTTCCAAATCCCTTTAAAGTAAAAACCCTGTCGATAGGAAGTCGGAAAAGACCTTTTGTTGGTTTTGGTTCGACTCTTAAAGCTACTTCTTTAATCTTTTCTTTTAGCAGATCGATATTAAGCAGTGTTTTTGAAGAAACAGGCACGATTACAGCTTCTTCAAGAAATGTGCCTTTTACAAAATTCCTTACATCGTCTTCAACAAGTTCAAGCCAATCTTTTTCTACAAGGTCACCCTTTGTAAGCGCAATAAGACCTGATTTAATTTTGAGGAGATTACAGATATGAAGGTGCTCACGGGTCTGTGGCATAATGCCTTCGTCAGCAGCAATGACCAGAAGCATAAGGTTTATACCTCCTGCACCGGCAAGCATATTCCTGACCAGCCTTTCATGTCCCGGAACGTCCACTATTCCAACAGTGAGACCATCAGAATAATTAAGGTCGGCAAAACCGAGATCAATTGTAATGCCTCGTTCTTTCTCTTCCTTGAGTCTGTCAGGGTCTATGCCTGTCAGTGCTTTTACAAGTGCGCTCTTACCATGATCGATGTGGCCAGCTGTTCCGAGTATTATGTATTTATTAACCTGAGAATCCATGCAATTTGGAGAGGGGTAGTGGGAATCGAACCCACCATGGTTCCTTTGGGAGAGGCATAGAGGCTGAAAGAGCTAAAGTTGCTGCTAAAACAACAATTGTTCTTTTACCATTTGCCTTTTTTACCATGACTCTGGTTTTGCAGACCAGGCGGGGCACCAGCCCCCTTACCCCTCTAAAGTAAATTCTCGTTACTGGTCAACCTTCATATCCTCAGGAATCTCCATTGTCTCAAGTAATATATCCCACATAAACTTGACTTCTGCATCGATATTATAAAACTTAACTACATCATGGATACCGACATGACAGTTATGGCATGGGGCACAGATGATCTTTGCACCAGTAGCCTTTATCTGTTCAGCCTTTACCCGAGCCCCTTCAACCCTGACGCGTTTCCATGGTGAACCAATGGCAATTACACCTCCACCAGCATTACAGCAGAAATTGTGCTCACGGTTTGGATACATATCTACAAAATCCTCACACATCTTTCGAATAAGGTATCTGAGCTTCTCGCCTGCACCTCTATGCCTTACAAGATTACAAGGATCTTGCAGAGTGACAGGGCCTTTAATCCTCTTATTTTTATCTATCTTTATATCTTCCCTGTTGTAAGAAGCTCATAATAAAACTCAGTGGCATGAAGGGCCTCTATCGGGCCTTCCTTCCATCCAAGAAGGGGAGGTGCCGCATAACACAAGGCATGAAATGCATGTCCACACTCGGTTGCTACTATCCGTTTAACCTTTAATCGGAGGGCATCCTCATAGACTTCTCGCACAATCCTCTGCATCGTCTCTGCGTCACGTACAAACATGGACATATTGGCATAGTCTGTTGTGGAAAATGTCCAGTCAATGCCGGCAAAATTCATAATTTTAGCCATAGCAGCTATAAAATGGGGAGCTAATTTTGGCTCGGTACCCAAAGTTAGATACATTACCTCAGCCCCTTCTTTATCAACAGGAATACGGGCATTCTTTATCTCAGACCTTACCTCTTCTTCCTGCCACTGCAGGGTATCAATCCAGTCAGCCTGGGGGATCCACAGCTGAGTCAAAGTAGCAGAGAGGCTGTTATCATAATCCATTAAAATTTGAGGCACTACGCCGAGTAGAAAACATATACGGCGAATCATGCCCATCTGGAAGGCTATATCGAGCCCGAAGGGGCAATACATACTGCAACGGCGGCAAAGATTACATTCACAAAAGGCTATTCTCGCACACTGTTTTATGAATTCGGGGCTGACCTTTCCTTTCCTCTTTATCATTTCCCATAAGGTCATTCTTACTTTAGCGACAGGTGCATAAGTAGGGTCTTTATCATGGGAGAGATACCAATGGCACACATTCGAACAGAGCGCACAGTGGATACAGGTTTCTAAAGGAGCAGCTAATCTCGCTGCACTTTTCCTCAAATTTAAAACAGCATTAATTGCCTTTTCTATCTTTTCCTGTGTGAGATTTTTAACAGTTTCATCAAGGCCTGGATCTGAAACAGGTTTTCTAATATATTCTTTAAATTCCCTGCTAACAACCTTTTCTGCAACCGCCATGAGCTACCTCCCTTTAATAATTAATTGCCCGATTCTTTAATGACATCCGGTTTACGATAGCTAAAATAATAGATATTTTTTCTATAAGTCAAATAGATAATTTCTATAATACAAAATAATACCTATGGGAATTGACTATGTAAAGCTTATTTTTAAAAAACCTATAAGTACCCTTTTTATTATAGATATTATCAATTTGAATTATAGTTTTTTTATTTCTTAAAATGAATTATTAAATATTATGACCTTGAGTCTGAATTAAAGGTAGGCTACAGGGGCACAACAGACAAGATCATTAAGGGGATGAAAGACTTCAAAAACACTATATGGATTGGGTAAGCAAGAGGAGTTTGAACAATGT
>JBGOWS010000077.1:0-8891 GCA_041478735.1 Thermodesulfovibrionia bacterium
ATTCCTTCCGTTTGTGGTGTTAACCGACAAGTGAGTATAATTATATTAACGGGTTATGTCAATTTTATTTTACAAAAAAGCCTATTTCTGCTACACTTGTTTTGTCGCTTAATAACATTTTCCCCCCTCCGCTTCGCTCTGGGGGGAATGCGGCGCTGAGCGGTGAGTGCAGGGTGCCAGCGCTCCGCGAGTGGAGAACCAGGCACTCGAAACGGACTCCCCTTCGGGGGCCGCTCAGCGCCGCGTTAGGGCAGGATGAAATATGCAGACATGTAAGTATTGCAACAAGGAAAAAGCTTTTGTCAAATCGCATATTATACCTCGCGCCTTTTGTGAAATTAAGGAATTCAATATAAAAGCGCCTAAAAAATCATTATCTCTACTTTCTGATTCTGAAGATCTTAAACCAATGAAGCGTCCTATTGGGGTTTATGATATCCAGTTGTTCTGTCAAGCATGTGAAAATAAATTTATGAAATATGATGATTATGCATTTAAACTTCTTAATGAAAAAGTGGATAGTCGTAAAACTCAGAAAGACGAAATGGGGCAAGTGGTAGCGCAGTACTACGATGACTTTAATTATGAGATGCTAAAATTATTTTTTATGTCTGTTCTGCTGAGGGATAGCCTTAGTGTTGATTTTTTTTCAGCATGTAAATCTTGGTCCCTTTGCTGAGGTGTTAAAGGAGGCTATTGACTCTGAAGACGCAAAAGGTCCAGATGATTTCGCGGTGTTTCTTGCATATTATGCGCAAATTAAAAGAGGCCCAGTTTTTTTCCCGCCAGCAATAAAAAGAATTGATGGCATTAATTTTTACTTTTTTCACATAGGTCGTGTAATATTTTATATTAAAGTAGACAAAAGGAGCGCTCCTTCTACGTTAAAGCCAATTATACTAAAGCCGGAAGGTAAACTGTTTTTATTAGAATTTGATCTGAGAGACTCGAATGCATTTGAAATACTGAAACGTACAGTGGACAACCCTGCTAATTTAAAATATTTTGGGACCTAACCTTTTTTCCCAGCGGACTCGGTTCCTTCGCCGCTGAAAAATTCGTTAGGCTATAGTAATTGTGATGTGTTCGTATAATTGATCCTTTTAGCGGAAGGGGGTATCCACTTCGCTCCACCGACCCCCACCGGTAGTGGTTAATTCTGATGCTTGATGTTGGATCGGCATGACGATAGGCCTGTCACTACAGGATTCTGGCAAGTCGTCACGTCGCCCATTCACCGTATATTGTGTCTTGTGGAGGGAAGTGGATACCACCCTTTAGCGGATTCCTACAATGATAACTTGTAATGACAATAAGCAAGCACAAAAAATCCGTTCAGATATCTCAATAGCAGCACAAAAACTGTTCAGACGAAAAGTTGTCATAGAAGAACGTGTATTCCAATCTATTGAGGCGTTGGATCCCAAGCGATCAGCGCCAAGGCTTATTGATATATGGAATTCTTTATCTTTATCATTGCCATCAATTCATCAATTGTATGCAGCATTAGAGATTGATATTCAGACATTATCATCCCTTTTCCAAACATACAAAGGCTCATTTTCAAAAGATGAGCAGATAGAAATCACCGGCATAAAATGGAATAATATCTTTCGACAAGTATTTTGTGAGCAAGATATTCGCTTTAGAAAAAGATTTTGGCTAACAAAGATTTCTGAATCTGTACTTAAAGAAGGAACTATCGGACCCAAACATATAATTTCTGGCATTCTTCATGCCAAATGGTTTTCAGAATTTTACAAGCGGACAGTCCCTAACCCTGTTTTAAGACATTTAGCAAAAGCATCTGGGTTATCTGATACAAATCAATGGTCAGAGGAAATTGAGACATTTTCTCAAAAAGCATTTGACGTCTTTCGACTCTTCATATGGATCTCAACAATTTATATTGTATTTTGATGGGAAGTCATACCGTATTGCTCCATTTGGAGTTTTTGGTGTATATCAGTTTTCAGAATCTCCTCTGCCAGACGGTAGCCTTTGGATTGCACGTGGCAATATTATCCAGCCTCCCAATCGTTTTACTGAGGAGAATATTGCAGAGCTTGAATATTTAATAAATCATCAAGCAAAGGAACGTGATTTTCAGGTTTTTTTTGAAAAGCATCCAGAATTTCTGTTGTCATTAGGTAGTTATAGTAGGATGCACCCTCAAGTCATTATTCATGAAGATTCTGGAAAGAAATTAATTCCAGATTTCTTTCTCGAAAAGTTGAATTCAGATTTTTGTGATATTTGTGATCTAAAAAAACCGACTGCTGACCTTGTTCGTCGCCAACATAATCGTATTCGGTTTCGTGATGCCGTAATGGAAGCAATTGCCCAATTAAATTATTATAGAGATTATTTTGACGACAAAAAACAACGTAATGTATTTTCCCAAAAGTATGGTTTGAAAGCTTATAGACCTATGGTTGTCATAATTATAGGCAGAAGGCAATCATTCTATAACGAAGTTGAAAGAATTAATTTGGAGAGCCAATTGCCATCATGGGTGATACTCAAAACATATGATGATGTTTTGGATAGAGCTAAGCAATGGCGTAAGTTTATCTATGAATAGATACATGCACTATAAAGATAGCCTAACAACGCGCTGCAGTGAAATCGAACCACACGACGCTTTTTGGGCAGGTAATAGTTTGAGATTTGCAAATCAGTTTTTTTGCTTTTTGAAGCTATTCAGTGGTTCGATTCACTGAGCTTAGCGTTAGATTTTAAAAATTATGATTAACAAATATCAGAGTATATTTACTATATCCATCTGAAAGGAGATGTCTATGAACGGAGGGAGTCATTATACAGGTTGGTTTAATAAAAGCCACATCAATTATGGTGATTATTTGCAGGGCAAAGAGTTTGAACGCAGTATCCGGTATGGAATTAATGACCAGACAAAGAACATTATTGCCAGTAATGAACAACTTGCTCGTGAGCACTACAAAGTACTGGAACAGATTAATGAAGGCATCAGCAGCGGATTTACAACGTTATCGACTGATATTTCAGCATTACAGGATTCTGTCGATTCAGGTTTTCAACGCATTGCTACGATCTTCGAATGGGGTTTCTCGGAAATGCTTGTTTCCCTCGGTCGTGTCAATGATAGCCTAAATGCTCTAATAAAAATTGCAAAGACGCCCGCCCAAACATGGGCATATGAACAGTTTGAAATAGCACGCGATGAATTTAGACGCGGCCTCTACCAAGAGTCTGTTGAATCCGTACTTAGAGCGATCAATGGATATGGAAGCAATCCCGGTTATAAAACAGAGTTTCGCTTTCATTTTTTGCAGGGTACAATACGCCTTGGGAGTTATAAGAATTCTGCTCCACAAATGGTCGATCCATCTGAATCTGAAGCTGCATTTCTTAGAGCCGCACGATATGCCAGCAATGATTTACCACTTGAAGCAGCACGCTCCCTGTTGTGTGCAGGCTGTGCCGCTTTCACGCAAAGAAAAGTCGAAGCCGCGTTGAAGCATAGTACCGACGCCATTGCATTAGATGCGGGCTTGGCAGAGGCATATTTTCAATCCGCACAGGCTTGTTGCGTTCTTGGGCGTCCGCAAGATGCTAAAGCGCATCTTGTTACGTCAATTGTTTACAACCACGACTATGCAGTCAAGGCAGCAAGCGATGGCGATATTTGTCAGTATCCAGAAATGCTGAAAGAAGCACTCCTCAGCGCAAAAAATAAATTGAAAATAACTTATGATCAAGAAAAAAATAAATTTGACACGAGCTTAAAAAAAATTAAGGAAACTGCGATTAACGGCTATGTTGTTGACAGGCTTTGTCCTGAGCAACTTACAACTGCTTACAATTATGAGAATGATTTCAAGCGAGAAGCATCGGGCGATAACATCTTCGGCTATGTCCAAGCTTCGAAGCTTGAGCGAGAAGGCAAAAATGTCATTAGGAATGTTGTCACTTCGTTTCATAAAGTCTCCTCCCAACTCATTGATGAAGAGCAAAGGAATTTGCAGAACTCCATTGCTGCCATAGATACCGAAATAAGCGAGGCAAGGCCGAAGCATGACTACGAACTTATCGATATGGTTATAGGTGGCGCACTTCTATTAGTCCTACTTCTAATCTTTCTGCCGGAAAAGGTAGTGGGTGGCGTGATTGCGGGCCTTGTTATCGTCGGCATTGCTACCGGCGGCCTCACGCTTCTAGTTTTATATCCGTCGGCTATGCTGGTTTATTTTATTCGTAAAAGTTTATGGGCAGCTAAAGAAAGCAACGCCAAGCCCAAAAAACAACAATTGCAGCAAAAAATATCTGCACTGCAAGCTGTCAAGGGGCGAATTGCATCTTTTACGGTGCAAGAATAAATCGATGCAAAAAAAAGCAATGAACGGCATTAAGAATACCGAATCAAATCTAACAATCACATCAACACCGACGCGGGATTAGCCTTTTTTCTTTTTCATTTTTAGGTGTGCGGCCCGCGCGGGTTATGTGTCTCGATAGGCTTATTAATGCAAACAAAGGGATCAAGTATTCATGCTTGAAAGATAATAAGGTAACTAAATGTTAGAGGTAAGATTAAGCACGATGTTTCAAATCTTTCTTAGCATCATGGAAATATAAGGAGAAATACTGTAAGGAAGCACATAGAAAAACAAAGACATTTAAATTGTCAAGAGTGAAGGTGACCGCATTTTTATACGTTGTAATCAACAAAAGACTGGTTGAAAAATGATATTTTGTGGCCTCGTATGAAGAAGATTATCTCAAGCTATTATAGAAATAATAATATTCCACCTATAGGTGAATTGAAAAAGGATATAGACCGCAAGAATGTGCGAGCCTTGAAATATGTTGTGTACCTCATAAAACACCTGCTTCAGGTAAAAGGAGTCAACGACTTATTAAGAGACATAGCTTTGATTCAACAGGGCGGGAATGAAGGTAAAAGAATTTATCGTAATTCCATGATGCAGTTGCACGCAATATATTTCGTTCATAAAACATTGAGCCTTCATGTATTAGAAGTGGAATCAAACTCTAACAAGATCTTGTCCCCTTACAGAAAGGGAGATAAATCCTGTGATATTAAGGCAAGGGATTCTAAACATGATTACTATTTTGAATCAAAAGACTCCTCTTCAGAAATCATAAGTGAGTATAAAAATTATGATGCAGAGTTCTTTACGCCTATGGATGAAGACGAAATTGGAAAATGGATATTGAGACAGACATTAGCAGCCGACAGAAAGGGGGCAAATTATTTAATATGCAGGGTTGATGTCTGGGGTGTAGCACCGTCAAAAAGAGAATCTCTGGTCTACTGGATTGATAGTATATTCAAAAAGCATTTCATAATTGAAAACAAAGATAACCTGCACCAAATAGTCGTTTCTCCAAAATGCCAGCTTTCTCCTCATTTTAGAGGAATATATGTAATAAGCCAGACCTTCGATGAAATAGATCGTGTGTCGGGGTATTTGAAATTCACAACAAATGGGAGTTTTGCGGGCGGGTATTGATATATTTATGATATTCTTAAAAAATGGCCTAACAAAATGATTGAGCAGATGCCTGAAGCCGGGGCATTTTGGAACCTTTCGGCATTGATGTAGGTATCTTATTTATTTGTACTATTACACCTTTTACACGGCACTGCTCATCATTGGCGATAGGCCGTCGCTTCGCTCCGGCCTATCGCCGCGAATGAGGAGCGTGCATTGACATGCCGCGAAGCGCGGCCTATCAATGCGAATCGAACAGACACCCCTTCGGGGCGCTCCTCATTCGCGGCGTTAGCCATTGGGCGGGAGGCAATATAGAATGAAAAAATGTCCATTCTGCGCCGAGAAAATTCAGGATGATGCTATTAAATGTAAACATTGTGGGGAATGGTTCACAAAATCCAGCACGGCAGATGAAACGACAGAGCAACAAATAATGCAGCCAAAAGGGCTTGTGCGGTGTGATGAGTGCGGCGTGGAGTACCCAACAGATTTTTTTGAGCATAACTCAACTACATGTAATGAATGCACAGAAAAATTAAGCCGCCGTCCGCTACGGCAGGAGTCAAATATCAATCCTGATGTCGTTGAAAGCCTAACTGATGCTGAACGCAAATTGCAAAATAAAGTGGATACTCTATTGAAGTGGGGGATCGTTTTTTCAATCATTTGGCTGGCAGGAATCGGTTCTTTGACCGCTATTGTTCTCGCAAGAAGAGCCCAACAAATTATTAGACAATCAAATAACAAAGTCCAAGGAAAAGGCCGGGTGTGGTGGTGTTTTATGACTGAAAGGGGTCGCTTCTTTACCTTTGACGATTATCTAAAAAGAATTCCCTCAAATCCTCGAAGAGGCTGGTGACAGAAGGGCGGAGAAAGGGCATAAGATAGTAAAGGAATTATCGTAACCATAAAATGCTATATTTAATAAACTAAATCTTAGGAGGTGAAGATTATGGCTGTTAGAACGCTGAGCATGCCTGAAGATGTCATCGTAAATATGCTTAAAGCCCTGCCGAAGGCCGACCTAATAGATATTTTTTGCAGGACAGTTGCAGAAAGTGATGTTTCTCCACTTACACGATATGAGAAGGAAGACATTAAAAAGAGCAGAAAAGAGTTTAAGGAAGGCAAGACCATTAAATGGGTAGATTTGAAATAGAGTTTTCAAAGAAGGCGTCAAAAGATTATAAAAAGTTACTAAAAGACTATAAGACGTTAGTTGATTTAGTCCTTTCTAAGCCGATTGAAGGTTTACCTGTAGATGTAAAACCCATTATCGGGGAAGAAAATACTTACAGAATTAGAGTTGGAAAATACAGAGTTCTTTTTGAGATTATTGAGAACACAATTCTCATTTCACGCATTCGCTTACGCGGAGATGTTTATAAATAACATTCCTTAAATCCTCGGTAGCCGAGCAGGCTTTAGCCTGAGTTTTTAATAACACAAACTAAAGTTTGCGTTTACATGATAATGAAAAAAATAAAAGAACTGGATTCCCGCTTACTACATGCGGGAATGACTGGAAACGAAGGGCGGAGAAAGGGCATAAGCTTTTGAAAGAGCTCTCATAAAGTAAATAGAATGATTTAAAAATCCCCCCTCGCCCCCCCTTGCCAAAAGGGGGGACTAACAACCACCCTTCACTGAATAATTACATTCAAATTTAATTTTTGCTTGACAATAATTATATTATGATTATAATATAGTCAAGTGATGATTATGGAAAAATCAAAGATTATAAAAAGAATATACAATCCCTACCTAAAAAGGTCATTAAATAACCCATTAATCACAGTCTTAATCGGTCCCAGACAGTCAGGAAAGACTACATCTGTAAATAACCTTCTTGACAGCATTAAACCCAACAGGAAATTTTATCTTAATCTGGATTCTTTATTTGAGAGGGATAGGGTTAAAAATAGGGAAGATTATTTGCAGGAACAGATAGAGGAGACCCTAAGTTTCAGAATGGATTCGCTAAAAGAGAGGTTTTACCTTTTTGTTGATGAGGCACAAAAACTCCCTTCAATCTTTGAATCCATAAAAATCTTATATGATAAATATTCCCGTCACTTAAAGATTATTATCAGCGGTTCTTCAAGCTTAGAGCTTCTTGATAAAACAGCAGAAACACTGGCAGGCAGAGTTCAGATCTTAAGGATTTATCCTTTTTCCATGAGCGAGGCATCCCTTTATGAGGGTATTGGCGGATTTGAACCTGCCAGTGCATTTTATAATGGTATTTTTTCTGGTTCTCTTAATCAAAAAAATCTATCTCAGCTTATCAGGGAATTCAAACCCAAGAGCAGGAAGAAGATGAAGTTGATTGATAGACTCCTTACCCGGAGCCTTTTCCCGCCTACATTCTCGAGGATAGATGAGGACGCTGTCCCGCGATGGCTTATAGATTACATTGACACCTATATAGAAAGGGATATGCGTAGTGTTAAAGATATTGGGAACATAGAGGGCTATCGTAAGGTCGTTGCTCAACTATCTTCAAGGGTAGGCAGTCTTCTGGAATATAACCAGTTGGGAAATGATGCCGGCATTAATCAGATTACAACAAAAAAATATGTGACAATCTGGCAGGAAAGTCTTATAGGGTTTCTCCTTTCGCCTTTTTTCTTAAATATATCTACAAGGATTAAAAAATCAAAAAAGGTATATTTCTTTGATAATGCACTTATATGGGCATTGTCAGGTTTTAAGGAAAGAAAAATTCTTGAAGCAAGTGGTGAGAGCGGACATTATTTTGAAAACCTTGTAATCACAGATTTTATCAAATGGGGAATAAATTTAGAAAAGCCCCCTTCTTTTTACTTCTGGCAAAAGAGTCCTGCGTCAGAGATAGACCTGGTCATAAGCACTGAAGGGATGGTAATCCCTGTTGAAATTAAATATTCAACCGTGATGGATAAGAAGTACCTGCATGCTAGTGATATGTTCAAAGAAAACCACAGGGGAAAAGGATTAAAGATACCCTTCTCATTGATTATTTATAGAGGAGATTTTATTTCACCAAGAGAAGATGTCTTTTGTATCCCTGTGTGGGCATTGTGTTAAGGGAAAAGGGTTCAGGCTTGCAAACATGCATTTAAATATTTAACTAAATGCCTGACTGCTTTTTGTACTTTAAAACTCTCTGAGAATTTGGACCACCGACCATCTCTTACACCGCTGATAAAACCTCACTCAATGGGGGGCGCCTGAATGGTTTTTCCAGCCTCTCAAATTGATGCCCTGAATTTATTTCAGGGTGTAGAATCTGATTATAAATGCAACACTATTGCATAGTGCTGCATAAATTGCGTTATGATGGTACATAGCTTGAACCCCCTGTCTTTATTAGGTTTGGGTGATATTGTCTATCACCAATGAAGG
>JBGOWS010000255.1:0-3486 GCA_041478735.1 Thermodesulfovibrionia bacterium
ATCGCAAATTCAAATAGTTTCAGAGTTGCGAGTGAACGATGTCGTGAGCATTTTTCTTATGAACGATGTCCTGAACGTTATCAATTAAGCCTTAATCAGTGTCTCCCTCTATGAGTCGTAGACCCGCCTCGTATGACTCTCTCAGCGCTGACGGATGATGGAGTATTGCACCCTGTGCATCGACACCTAAAAATCCCAGTGTCTTGTGTTCGGGAACGCTGATTGATCTGAAAAAGGCTTTTGCTGTTGCTTCTCCACATTGAATCCCGATCTCTTTTTTTTGACCACCGACTAACAATAAAAGCCCCTTTCTGCCATATTTGCCCTCAGGGAGGGGTTTTTTAAGGAGATACTTCTCGCACCAGAATGCCTGACATCTGTCTATCATTATCTTTATCTGTGCGCTAAGGCCGAAGAAAAAGATAGGTGAAGCAAGGATAACCCTGTCAGCAGCCCTTATTGCATCGTAGATTTGGGCCATTTCATCTTCAATGATGCATATGCCTGTATCATCACACCCTGCGCAGTTCTGGCAAGGTGAGATGTTCATGAGATTCAGATTAAAGACATGAACATTTAAACCTGATTCCTCGATACCCCTGATTGCCTCTTTAAGAAGAAGCTCTGTATTGCCATCTTTTCTCGGACTTCCAAGAAATGCAATTATCTTCATTTTTACTCAACCTTTTTGAACATCTTTTTCAAGGAACCGCATATAGGGCATTTATCCGGTGGCTCTCCTACAACTGTGTTCCCGCAGACATGACAGACATAATAATCAACTTCAGGATTGTTGCCAAGATTTTCGAGTGCTTCCTTATAAAGCTCTGCGTGAATCTTTTCGACAGCATTGGCATATTTGAAAGTTATCTCAGCCTTTTTATTCCCCTCAGACTTTGCATCCTCGATCATGTGTGGATACATTTTTTGAAATTCGTACGTTTCACCACCTATGGCTTCCTCGAGATTCTCTTTTGTGCTCTTAATGCCGCCAAGAGCCCTTAAGTGATTCATGGCATGGACTGTCTCTGCCTCGGCCGCAGCCCTGAAGAGTTTTGCAATTTGTTTATATCCTCCGATCACAGCTTTTTTTGCAAATGCAAGGTATTTTCTGTTTGCCTGTGACTCACCTGCAAAAGCTTCCTGAAGATTCTTTTCAGTGGTTGACATGTCTTCCTCCTGTAATAATATCGCTACCTTTTACTAAACCTTTCCAGTTCCTTCTCATCTATTTGAACCTCTCTTCCAAGCTGCTTTAATGTTACGCCAGTCTGTCTGATTATTTCTTTAACATATTCTTCATAAATTGTGCTTTCGCTCCAGCATCTGGAGAAATGATCTTTAAGGATTGCAGCAAGACCTTCAGAAGGGATTCTATAGCCTTTTTTTGTAGCTTCTTTTTCACCTGTGCTTTCAGGAATGCCAATCACAACCAATCTGCCATCCGCAATTATATAGCGAATATTATTTGCAATAGCACAAACGCTATATCTGACTTCCGCGCCAGCCTTTGTATAAAGATACCCTATATGCAGTCTGTCATGAAACTTTGGTATAAGGTATTTTACTTTTACCCCATTCTTTGTTAATCTCTCAATATTATCTATAATATCTCTTACCCGTTTCTTGTCATCTCCAGTTGGAAATCTACCTGTGATAACCCCCAAAATTTCAACCCCTGCATCCATCATAGAATCAGTGACTGTAAGAAAGTACTCCTGCCGTGTAAGTATCTTTGTTACTTTTCCCACTTCCAACAGAAGGTTTCTTCTGCCCCTTCCTTCCCTGATACTATAAAGGAGGAGTATAATAGTGGCCACGAGCAGTACTGATTCAATTATAAGAAGAACTGTTTCAATAGTCATATTTTAAAGTCTTTACTCATCAGTTGCATTAAATTATCGTTATTGACATGGCAGATGTGATGAAAAACGCCAGCCAGCCTTCATCAAAAAGGCACACACCCCCCTTGAATCCCCCCTTATTGGGGGATTCAAGGGGGGTGTTGTCATGTGTATCATAATCAAATCTTGTCGCTTTGCTGGGGTTTTTCAGCATGTCTGCCATGTCTTTTTTGCAACGTTTAGGTTTAACTCCAATATTAAAGATAAATTTATTAGTCGCCCTGATTCTTTTTTACGACGTCATCAGCCCAGCTCAATGCAGCGGACACTGCAGGAAATCCTATGGTGCTTGTTAGTGGAATTATTGCATGGTATATCTCTTCAGGTTTTGCTCCTGCCTTTAATGCCCTTCTAGTGTGTGAATGCAGTGCGCCTTCAGATTTGGTGGCAGCGGCAGCAGCTAACTGTATCAAATGGGAGGTTTTTTCATCAAGTGGACCTGCTTCCTTTGTAACCTTTCCAAGGTTATCAACTGCCCTCAAAAATTTCTTAAACCTTTTTTTAATGCTCAAATACTGCTTTGGTAATTCTGGCATATTTCCCTCCTTTTGTTAAAGACTGAATAATAATCCTCCCATTCAGTTATAAAAATTATATCAAAATATATAGTTGCAATCTATTTTGATTCTTTAGTGTAGTTACCAGCTAAGAATCTGATTAGATAAATAAATTTAGAAGTTTTTAATCTTACATCGGGGGTCCACCATATCAAGAGTACCATAAAAATAGTAGCTATGGGCTGGACATCCTCCTCTGCAAGTAAAATAATGTTCGCATTTATTTCTCATACATATATTACCTCTATTATTTCTTCTAAAAGGTTCTAGCATGGGGCTTTTCCATATCTTTTCTATGCCATCCTTAAAGATATTACCAATACATAATTCACCGAAACCAGCAAACAGGTTACACGGGAAGACTGAGCCATCTGGTAATATCGCAATCTTTTTTGCACCAGCATCACATCTGCCCCGAGGTTGAGATTCATGCTCGTAGAAGCCTGATGCTGCTATAAAACCTACATCCAACAGCCCTGCCATATCTTTCTTTAAGTTTGAATAAAATTTCCAGAACTCTGAAAAAGAAAAACAGGTCACATGTTTTTTTCGGCCTATAATATCCTCGTGCAAAAGGTAATACCTTCTCAGGCCATGTTCTGCAAGATATGAAACAAGTTCATAAATTTCGTTAATATTCTCCTGCATTAATGTGCTTTTAACAATAGGATTTTCCCCTGCTGCAATCATCCGCTCAAGCCCTGTTACAGCCTTAGAAAAATTATTTGACATAGTTAAGACATTATGAGTTTTTGAAAATCCCTGAATAGAAAATCCAACATTCAAATAATTTGTACGGATTTCCATAAACCGATCCACAATATCAGGTAGGCTGCCGTTTGTGCTTATATTTAGGGAAATACCCAAACCTGTTGCATATTCGACAAAATCCTTCATCCATGGAATAAGTGATTGCTATCATAACATCGCAAACTTATTTTTAATGCTCAGAAATATCATAACATCGCAAACTAAATTAAGTTTCCCTCTTTGTAATTTGGAGTAGAGGACCCTTAATCGGGAAA
>JBGOWS010000029.1:0-14162 GCA_041478735.1 Thermodesulfovibrionia bacterium
AACATAAGTCTTGTGGTGGAGCTCATCTCACCGATAGCGATGGAGAAGGAATTAAGGTTTGCTATAAGAGAGGGTGGAAGGACTGTAGGGGCAGGGGTTGTTACCGAGGTACTGGAGTAAAAACTATGAGGGATATAATATTATTTCAATGCACAGAGTGTAAAAATAGGAACTATTCAAGTATGAAGAATAAAAAAAATACATCTGATAAACTTCAGCTAAAAAAATATTGTAGGCATTGCAGGCGGCATACATTACACAAGGAGACAAAGGCATAGGCCAGTAGCTCTAACGGATAGAGCATCGGACTCCAAATCCGAGGGTTGGGGGTTCAAATCCCTCCTGGCCTGCCACTTGTTAGGGTATAAATTATGGTAAAAACATTAAAACTACTGGTTCAAAGGGTATTATGGTAAGTAAAATTAAACAATTTTTCAAGGAAGTGAAGTTTGAGATAAAGAAAGTGGTTTTCCCAACAAAGGATGAACTTGTAGGTTCTACATGGGTCGTAATAATAACGGTTGTAGTTATCTCTTTGTTCTTGGGCGTTATCGATCTCGGCCTTTCAGAATTAGTAGGGATGGCTCTAAGGTAAAACTATGGAAAAAAACTGGTATGTAGTACACACCTATTCAGGTTTTGAAGAGAAAGTAAAGTTTACTATAGAAGAAAAGAGGGAGAAAAAAGGTCTAAAAGATAAGATCTCAAGGATACTTATACCTACTGAAAGAGTTATAGAAATAAGGGCTGGTAAAAAGACAGAAAGCGATAAGAAATTTTATCCCGGATATATACTTATAGAGATGGAAATGGATGATGAGACCTGGCATCTTGTCAGAAGTACTCCGCGTGTAACAGGCTTTGTAGGTGGCACAAAACCTGTTGCTCTTTCTGAGGAAGAGATTGCAGTAATACTACAGCAGATAGAGAAAGGACCTGTGCCACAGGTTAAGGCTGAGTTCCAGAAGGGTGAAAGTGTAAGGATTATTGATGGACCTTTCACTAATTTTAACGGTTCTGTTGAAGATGTTGATATAGACCACGGCAGGCTTTGCGTAATGGTCAGCATATTTGGCAGGCAGACACCTGTTGAGCTTAATTTCTTTCAAGTAGAAAGGGCGTAAAAAATTAAAAATGCAAAATTATCATTTATCATTTTAAATTGTTCATTTTGAAATTTGAATTGTTTTTATAGGGGGTTTTATGGCTAAGAAGGAAGTAATTGCTCAGGTCAAGCTTCAGATACCCGCAGGTAAAGCAAACCCTGCACCGCCTGTAGGGCCGGCACTCGGTCCACATGGTGTTAATATTATGGAGTTTTGTAAGGCATTTAATGCTCAGACACAGCCACTCGGAGATACAATAATACCAGTGGTATTAACTGTCTACTTCGACAGGTCTTTTACATTTATAACAAAAACACCTCCTGCTTCGGACCTCTTGAAGAAAGCAGCTGGCATTATAAAGGGATCGAGTATACCTAATAAAGAGAAGGTTGGCAAAGTTACGTCTGCACAAATAAGAGAAATAGCGCAGAGAAAGCTTCCCGATCTTAATGCTTACTCCCTTGATAAAGCGGCAAAGATAATAGAGGGCACAGCTAGAAGCATGGGGATAGAAATATCAGAGTAAAGAGGTAGAAATGGATAAGAAGAAAAAGGCAGTTAGAGAAAAGATTGATTTAACCAAGGAATACTCACTTGAAGATGCAGTAAGTCTTGTAAAGGAATCTTCCTATGCCAAGTTTGATGAGAGCATTGACTTAGCAGTAAATCTTGGTATTGATCCAAGAAAATCGGATCAGATGGTGAGGGGTGCAGTTGTCCTTCCTCACGGTATAGGCAAAAAGATAAGAGTTCTTGTTTTTGCAAAAGGAGAAAAAGAAAAGGAGGCCATCGATGCAGGAGCAGACTATGTCGGCTCAGAAGACCTTGTCGAGAAGATAAGCAAAGGCTGGCTTGACTTCGACAAGGCTGTTGCAACCCCTGATATCATGGGTCTTGTAGGGAAGCTCGGTAAAATACTCGGTCCGCGAGGACTGATGCCAAACCCGAAACTCGGTACTGTATCATTCGACATAGCAAAGGCTGTTAAAGAGATAAAAGCAGGAAAAGTAGAATATAGAGCTGAAAAAGCAGGCATTGTGCATGTCCCGATTGGTAAAGTCTCTTTCGATAGCAAGAAACTCCGTGAAAATGTTAAGGCTATAATTGAATCAATAGTAAAAGCGAAACCAGCAACAAGCAAAGGCAAGTATCTTAAAAAGTTATCCATTTCGTCAACTACGGGGCCAGGGATATCTGTTGATATAACATCTCTGGGAAAGGAGGTATAAACTGAAGAAGGAGAAAAAAGAACAGGTTATTAAAGACCTAAAAGACGAATTCGATAGAGCAGAGGCGGTAGTCTTTACAGAATACAGGGGTTTGACGGTTGCTGAGCTTTCAGAGTTAAGGAGGCTCTTGAGAGATGGGAATTTTAAGTATAGGATAGTTAAAAATACTTTGTCACAGATTGCATCCTTACATACACCTGTATCTATTGCAAAAGACTCTTTTACCGGGCCTGTAGGTATAGCCATTGGCTACGAAGATCCTGTGCTGGTGGTGAAGAAAATACTTGAGTACTCAAAAAAGAACGAGAAACTCAAGGTCAGTGGTGGCGTTATCGAAGGCAGGTTCTGTGCATCAGATGATTTAAGAGTTGTTGCTGAGATACCACCCAGGAATGTGTTGCTTTCCATGCTTGCAGGTGCGATTCAGTCACCCCTCAGTAAATTGGCTGGTGCGCTTAATGCGACTGTAAGCAGTTTTGCTTATGCATTGGACGCATTAAAAAATAAACGTGAGGCCTAAAAGATAAGTAAATTGAATTAATTGATAAGAATTTTTTATAATTAAAAGGAGGGTTATAAAATGGCTGTTACAAAAGAACAAGTTTTCGAGTTTATCGACAATATGACAATTCTCGAGATGTCGAACTTTATAAAAGAGTTCGAAGAGAGATATGGGGTAACTGCTGCAGCGCCGGTTGCTGTGGCTGCTATGCCAGGAGCAGCTGTACCAGAAGTCGAGGAAAAGACAAGCTTTGATGTAATCCTGGCTGCTGCTGGTGAAAAGAAGATTCAGGTCATAAAAGTAGTGAGAGAGCTTACCTCTCTTGGCCTAAAAGAGGCAAAAGACCTTGTTGATGGAGCTCCAAAGCCTGTAAAGACAGGTGTCACAAAGGAGGAGGCCGAATCAATAAAAGCAAAACTCGTAGAACAGGGTGCAACAGTAGAAATCAAGTAAAAGGAGACATATGACAAGGGTTCTTAGAAAAAGGCTAGACTTTGGAAAAGTTCCCCAATTTTTAGAAGTCCCAAACCTCGTAGAGATTCAGAAAGGCTCCTTCGAGAAGTTTTTACAGAGGGATGTTTCTATGGATAAGCGAGAAGAAACAGGTTTGCAGGCTGCATTCCTGAGTGTATTTCCAATATTGGATTACAACGAGACAGCCTCTATAGAGTTTTTGGGTTATATGTTAGGCGAACCAAAATTCGATGTTCGGGACTTCTTACAGAAAGGGACTACTTATGCAGCGCCGCTAAAGATAAAGGTAAAGCTTAATCTGTGGGAATTTGAACCAAAGGGTAATAAGCGGTTAAAGGAATCAAGGGAGGAGGATGTTTATATTGGTGAAATGCCATTAATGACCGATACCGGGACTTTTATAATAAACGGAACGGAGCGCGTTGTTGTCAGCCAGCTTCATCGCTCACCCGGGGTATTTTTCAGCCATGACAAGGGCAAAACACACGCCAGTGGAAGGCTTCTTTATTCTGCGAGGGTGATCCCTTCCCGAGGTTCATGGCTTGATTTTGAATTTGATACAAAAGACATCCTTTATGTAAGAATCGACAGAAAGAGAAAGCTTCCCGCAACGATAGTCCTCAAGGCTTTAGGCTATTCGAATGAAGATCTTTTAAAGATTTTTTATCCGGTAGAGGTAGTCAATATAGAAGGGAATAAATTTACGCGTGTTGTAAGCGATGTCCTTTTAGGACTCAAGGCAACCTGTAATATAGTTGTCCCTCAGACAAAAGAATTGATTGTTAAAGAAGGAAGTAAATTTACAAGAGGGGTACTCAGGAACATATGGGCATCAGGAATTAAAGCGATACCTATCTCTAAAGAAGAACTTCTTGGAAGGATTATCTTGAAAGATATTATTGATCCTTCAACTGGAGAAGTAATACTTGAGGGAAATGAGGTTATTACAGAAGATGCTCTTAGCAAAATCCTTTCTGTTAAGATTGACTCGCTGAATCTCCTTTTTATAGATAATGTCCACTATCTTCCTTCACTCAGGGATACCCTTCTGACAGACAAAGTCAGCACGCAGGAAGAGGCACTTCTTGAGATATATAAAAAATTAAGACCTGGCGAGCCACCAACATTAGCTGCTGCAAAAGACCTATTTAATGGATTATTTTTTGATCCTAAAAGGTACGACCTATCACCTGTTGGGCGGTTGAAACTGAATATAAGGCTTGGTGTAAATATTCCTTTAGAAACCAGGGTGCTAACATCCGATGACATAGTGGAGATAGTGAGATATCTTTTTAATCTCAGGACAGGAAAGGGAGATGTTGATGACATAGATCATCTCGGAAATAGAAGGATCAGAAGGGTGGGAGAGCTCCTAGAAAATCAGTTCAGGATAGGGCTTGTTAGGATGGAACGGACTATAAAGGAAAAGATGACACTGACAGACCTCGAGACAGCAATGCCACATGATTTAATAAATGCTAAGCCTGTGATGGCTTCTGTAAAAGAATTTTTTGGTTCGAGCCAGTTAAGCCAGTTCATGGATCAGACAAATCCTTTATCCGAGATTACACATAAAAGAAGGCTTTCTGCCCTAGGCCCAGGTGGTCTTACACGGGAAAGAGCAGGCTTTGAGGTGAGGGATGTTCACCCAACGCACTACGGAAGGATATGCCCGATAGAAACACCTGAAGGTCCAAACATAGGACTTATAACATCTCTTGCATCATATGCGAAGATAGATGATTTTGGATTTATAGTCGTTCCCTACAGGAAGGTCTTGAACGGCAGGGCTACAAAAAATATAGATTATCTTACTGCGATAGATGGTGAGAAATATGTGATTGCAGAGGCAACATCTCCTATGGATGAAAAGGGTAATCTAATTGGAGAAACAATTTCCACGAGAGTCGGGGGAGATTTTAAGATGGTATCGCCTCAGGAAGTGGAATATATGGATGTATCTCCCAAACAGATCGTTGGTGTTTCTGCTTCTCTTGTTCCGTTCCTTGAGAATGACGATGCAAACAGGGCTTTGATGGGTTCAAACATGCAGAGGCAGGCGGTCCCACTATTGCAGACAGAGGCTCCGATTGTGGGTACTGGCATGGAGCATGTTGCAGCAAGGGATTCGGGTGCACTTGTACTTACGAAGCGTGGAGGGATAGTAGAAAGTGTTGATTCCTCGAGAATTGTTGTAAGGACCTCAGAAGATGGAGGAGGGGTCGACATTTATAGTCTTATAAAATTCCGGAGATCAAACCAGGCAACAAGCATTAACCAGAGGGCGATAGTCAATGTTGGCGATGTTGTTTCAAAAGGCGATATACTTGCTGACGGCCCATCTACCGAAAAAGGGGAGCTAGCCCTGGGCAAAAATGTCCTTGTCGCGTTTATGCCCTGGGGTGGATATAATTTTGAAGATGCGATCCTTATCAGCGAGAGGCTTGTCAAGGAAGATGTCTACACTTCGGTGCACATAGAACAGTTTACTATAGAAGCTAGAGAAACCAAGTTGGGGCCAGAAGAAATTACTCGTGATATCCCAAATGTTGGAGAAGAAGCCTTGAAAGACCTTGACGAAAGCGGAATAATCAGGATAGGTGCAGAGGTGAAGCCGGGAGATATTCTTGTGGGTAAAGTTACACCTAAAGGAGAAACGCAGCTAACACCAGAAGAAAAGCTTTTGAGGGCTATTTTTGGAGAAAAGGCAGAGGAAGTAAAAGAGAGCAGTCTTTATGTGCCGCCGG
Source organism: Thermodesulfovibrionia bacterium (assembly GCA_041478735.1). GTDB lineage: Bacteria > Nitrospirota > Thermodesulfovibrionia > Thermodesulfovibrionales > SM23-35 > JBGOWS01. Next base: position 6,059 of record JBGOWS010000029.1, read on the forward strand.
GGATAGAGGGAACAGTGGTTGATGTGATGATATTTTCGAGAAAAGGGACAGAAAAGGACAAAAGAGCTAAAAGCATAGAAGAAGAGGATATACAGAGACTGCAGCGGGACCTTGAAGAAGAGGTAAGGATAGTAGAGGATGAGAAGTTCAAGAAATTGAGGGGGTTTTTAGTTGGTCAGACGGTTTCGGAGGATGTAAAGGATTCTAAGACAAAAGAAATTATATGCCAGAAGGGAAAGAAGCTTACAGAAAAACAGCTTGAAAGGGTTAAGAACGATCATCTCATGCGCATCAAGATAGGAGACAGCGAAATACGTGAGAAGATAGAGGCTCTGAACAGTGAGGTTAAGCATTATATTCGCTATCTCGAATCAAGATATGACGAAATGCTTGATAGAATAAGGAGGGGTGATGAACTACCTCCAGGAGTGAATAAAGTAGCGAAAGTGTATATTGCTATGAAGCGAAAGATCCAGAGCGGTGATAAGATGGCTGGCCGCCATGGTAACAAAGGCGTGGTTGCGATGGTTCTGCCAGAAGAAGATATGCCTTATCTCCCGGATGGAACGACTGTAGATATTGTTCTTAATCCGCTTGGTGTCCCCTCAAGGATGAATGTTGGGCAGGTACTCGAAACGCACCTTGGGTGGGCAGCAAAGGCCCTTGGTCTTTTCGTAGCGACACCTGTATTCGATGGCGCAAAAGAAGAAGAGATAAAAACTTTTCTTAAAAAGGCTGGGCTTCCAATATCAGGTCAGATAACCCTTTGTGACGGCGGAACAGGAGAGCCGTATGATACACCTGTGACAGTCGGATATATGTATATGATGAAGCTTCACCACCTTGTTGATGATAAAATACACGCCCGGTCTATCGGGCCTTATTCTCTTGTTACACAACAGCCTCTCGGGGGGAAGGCGCAGTTCGGTGGTCAGAGGCTCGGTGAAATGGAGGTATGGGCACTTGAGGCATACGGAGCTTCGTATACACTTCAGGAGTTTCTGACTGTTAAAAGTGATGATATTACAGGCAGGGCACGTATGTATGAGGCAATAGTTAAAGGCGATGCGACTCTCGAACCGGGGGTTCCAGAATCTTTCCATGTATTAATAAAAGAACTCCAGAGTCTTGGACTGGATGTAGAACTTCTGGAGAAAAAAGGTAGGGAGGAATAGCTTGGCAGAAGATATCTATTCCATTTTTCAAAGGCCTAAGGATCCAACAGACTTCGAGGCAGTAAGGATAAAACTTGCTTCGCCAGAAAAGATAAGAGAGTGGTCTTACGGTGAAGTAAAAAAACCTGAGACTATAAATTACCGAACCTTCAAACCAGAGAGGGATGGTCTTTTCTGTGCAAAGATTTTTGGGCCAATAAAGGATTGGGAATGCATTTGTGGCAAATATAAAAGGATGAAGCATAGAGGAGTTGTATGCGATAAATGCGGAGTCGAGGTTATACAGTCTAAGGTAAGGCGTGAGCGTTTAGGACATATTGAACTTGCAAGCCCGGTTGCGCATATATGGTTTCTAAAGGGTCTACCGAGCAGAATTGGCACTCTCCTGGATATAACAATGAGGCATCTTGAAAGGATTCTTTACTTTGAGAGCTATGTGGTCATAGATCCAGGTGATACTCCCCTTAAAGAAAAGGAGCTGCTGGGTGAGGAAGAGTATAGGAAGAAGACCTCAGAGTATGGGTCAAGGTTTAAAGCCGGGATGGGGGCAGAAGCGATACGAGAACTTTTAAGGAGGGTTGACCTTGAAGCTCTTTATACAGAGCTCAAGACAAAGATAAATGAAGCTGTATCGATGGGTGTTAAGAAGAAGCTTACAAAGAGACTGAAGGTTGTTGAGGCCTTCAGAAAGTCTGGTAATAAACCCGATTGGATGATTATGGATGTTATCCCGGTTTTACCTCCTGACCTAAGGCCGCTTGTGCCGTTAGAAGGTGGACGTTTTGCTACTTCTGACCTTAATGACCTTTACAGAAGAGTTATAAACAGAAATAACAGGCTTAAAAGGTTGACTGAGCTTAAGGCACCGAGTGTAATTATCAAAAATGAAAAAAGAATGCTTCAGGAGGCCGTTGATGCACTTTTTGACAATGGTAGAAGAAGCAAGGTCCTAAAGACTACGACAAAGAGACCTCTTAAATCTCTGAGTGATATGATAAAGGGTAAACAGGGGCGGTTTAGACAGAATCTTTTGGGGAAGCGTGTTGATTATTCTGGAAGATCTGTTATTGTTGTAGGCCCAGATCTCAAGCTCCACCAATGTGGTCTTCCAAAAAGGATGGCACTGGAATTATTTAAGCCGTTCATTTTCAGTAAGCTTGAAGAAAAAGGATATGCAACGACAATAAAGGCAGCAAAAAAGCTTGTAGAAAAAGAGCATCCTGAGGTATGGGATGCTCTCGAAGAGGTAATAAGGGAGCATCCAGTGCTCCTTAACCGTGCACCAACCTTGCACAGGCTTGGTATCCAGGCATTTGACCCTGTCCTCGTAGAGGGTAAGGCCATAAAGTTACATCCACTTGTTTGCACTGCATTTAATGCAGACTTTGACGGAGACCAGATGGCCGTTCATGTTCCCCTCTCAATAGAGGCTCAGATAGAGGCGAGAGTCCTTATGTTATCTGTCAATAATATCTTATCTCCTGCGAATGGAAAGCCGATAGTAGTTCCAACCCAGGATATGGTCCTTGGCATTTATTACCTGATGAAGGAAAAAAAGGGTGCAAAAGGTGAAGGAAAGATATTTGCTGACCCGGAGGATGTCAGGATAGCTTATGATGCCGGAATCCTGGAAGAGCATGCGAAGATTAAGGTAAGAATAGATGGTGCTTTTGTTGAAACAACAACAGGCAGGGTTGTCTTCAGTGAAATACTTCCTAAAAGAATCCCGTTTTCTATGATCAATAAAGACATGACAAAGAAAGAACTCGGGAAGATTATAGAATACATATACAAGAAGTCAGGCAAACGTGATGCTGTCGTGTTTCTTGATAATTTAGAAACGCTCGGGTTTAAATACGCGACAAAAGCGGGTCTGTCTATATGTATGGATGATATGCATATACCATCTAAGAAAGCTGAACTCATCCGTATTGCTGAACAGGAAGTCATCGAGGTTCAGAAGCAGTATGCGGATGGCCTTATAACGCATGGCGAACGCTACAACAAAGTGATTGATATATGGGCAAACGTGACTGAGAAAGTAGCTGATGAGATGATGAAGGAACTCGGAGCAGAGGATGGTAAGACCTTTACCGAGGAGGAACTCGGAGAGAAAAGGTCTTTTAACAGTGTTTTTATGATGGCTGATTCAGGTGCGAGAGGAAGTGCTGCCCAGATAAGACAACTTGCAGGCATGAGAGGACTGATGGCAAAACCTTCTGGTGAGATTATAGAAACACCGATTACAGCAAACTTCAGAGAAGGGTTAACTCCACTACAATACTTTATCTCTACACACGGTGCAAGGAAGGGTCTTGCTGATACAGCCTTGAAGACTGCAAACTCCGGGTATCTTACGAGAAGGCTTGTTGATGTTGCCCAGGATGTAATCATAGCTGAGGTTGACTGCGGAACAACAAATGGCATAACCGTTACATCTCTCGTAGAAGGTGGAGAGATAATACAGCCCTTGGAAGAAAGAATTCTTGGTCGGATAGCTGTTGAAGATATAAAAGACCCTTTGACCAAGGAACTAATAGTTAAGAGGAATCAGGAGATAGATGAGGAATTAACACAGCAGGTTATTGATGCAGGTATAGATAAGATTAAGATAAGATCTGTGCTTACATGCAATTCAAAGTTTGGTGTATGTACAAAGTGCTATGGAATGGACCTTGCGCGAGGTGGACCTATCGAAATAGGTGAAGCAGTAGGAATAATCGCAGCCCAGTCTATTGGAGAGCCGGGTACACAGCTTACAATGAGGACATTCCATATCGGAGGGGCGGCTACGAAGCTGGTAGAGCGTACAGTACTTGAGGCAAAAAATTCAGGCACTATAAAGTTTATAAACATAAGCACCGTAAAAAATAGGGAAGGTCTTCTCATTGTTATGAATAGGAATGGAAGCATTGCTGTTGTAGATCCAAAGGGCAGGGAAAAAGAGAAGTATTCAGTTGTCTATGGTGCAAAACTTATGGTTAAGAATGGACAAAAATGTGAAATAGGGCAAAGACTCGTTGAATGGGATCCTTATTCAACACCAATACTTACAGAGTTGGGTGGAAGGATAGCACTTGGAGACATTATAGAGGGAGTGACTGTAAAGGAAGAGGTTGATGAGACAACAGGCCTTTCACATAAGGTGATAATAGACTATCCTGCCAATGTGAGGCCTAGGATTTCGATCAAGGATGAACATGGAAGGGCAACTCTCAAGATTCCGGGAACGAATGCCACTGCAAGGTATATTTTGCCTGCGGGTGCACATATACTTGTTGATAGAAGTAATATAGTATTCCCAGGCGATATACTTGCTAAGATACCCAGAGAGACAACAAAGACGAAGGATATAACCGGCGGTCTCCCCAGGGTTGCCGAGCTTTTTGAGGCAAGACGGCCGAAAGAGCAGGCAATAGTCACCGAGATAGATGGAATGGTAGAGTTCAAGGGAGCACATAAGGGAATGCGCGTTGTTGTTGTTAGAGGAGGCGATAATACAAAGGAGTACTTAATTCCGAAAGGTAAGCACGTGAGTGTACATGAGGGTGACTGGGTAAGGGCTGGAGAACCACTTATGGACGGTGCAGTAAATCCGCACAATATACTTGATATCCTTGGTCCGCAGGAACTTCAGAGTTACATGGTTGATGAAGTCCAGAAGGTCTACAGGTTGCAGGGTGTTTCTATTAACGACAAGCATATAGAGGTGATTGTCAGACAGATGATGAAAAAGGTCAGGATAGAAGATCCTGGGGATACAACTTTTCTCATAGGTGAACAGGTAGACAGAAGAATATTCCAGGAGGAGAATGCCAGAGTAAAGGCAGGAGGTGGGAGACCATCTCAAGGTAAACCTCTATTACTCGGGATAACAAAAGCATCTTTATCAACAGACAGCTTTGTATCTGCTGCCTCTTTCCAGGAAACGACAAGAGTTCTTACAGAGGCTGCTATTAGTGGTGCTATAGATGAACTCAGAGGGCTTAAAGAGAACGTGATTATGGGAAGAATAATCCCTGCCGGCACCGGCATGCCGAAATATAGAAACACATTTGTTGAGAGAGAATTCCAGCCGCTACTTACTGAATCGATATCCGAAGAGTAGAATGCGTGAGGCGTGAAGAGGTAGAGAAACCCTTTACGCCTCGCACACTACAAGATTTGCGCTTCATTGCAGATGCCATGCTTGGTAGACTTGCAAGGTGGATGAGGTTTCTAGGGTTCGACACTTTATACTACCCCGATATAGATGACAGCAGACTTATCAGGATTGCCAGGGAACAAGGGAGGTTTATCTTAACAAGAGACACACGCCTTATAAAGGTAAGAGGAGTTGGAGATTGTCTTCTGATAAAGGCAAATGATTCCTTTAAGCAACTACTTGAGGTAATAGATAAACAAAAATTAGGACAGTTCAACCTCCTCAGCAGGTGCGTTAAATGTAACGGCCTGCTCACAAAGATTTTAAATAAGATGGAGATAAAGGATTCTGTCCCTGAATTTGTTTTTCTTAATTTCAATGTCTTTCTGAAATGCAGTGATTGTGGTAATATTTACTGGGAGGGAACCCATCCCAGTAAATTCAGAGAGAAACTCTGTGATATTTTAAAATAAGTTCAGTGAGTCAATAATGGAATTTCCTGAAATTATTCTGGATATATCATCAATCTCCCTGCTCGGGAAACCAGATCACGATACTATCTACGATATGCTTATAGTGGGAGGAGGCCCTGCTGCTATGAGTGCTGCGATATATGCAGCAAGGAAGATGATCAATCTTGCTGTAATTACTCTGGACTTTGGCGGACAGGTGAAGGAAACATCTGAAGTTGAAAACTACCTCGGGTTCCAGAGTATAAATGCCAGGGAACTGGTAACAAAATTTGAAGAGCATGTAAAAAGCTTTGATATTCCGGTCAGCATCGGGATTCCTGTCAGGGAAGTGAAAATGAAAGAAGACATTTTCACAGTCCTGTTGGAAGATGGAACAACCTTTTCAGGCCGGACAGTTATTTTTGCGACAGGCAAACGTCACCGTCAACTCAATGTGCCGGGTGAGAAGGAACTAGTAGGAAAAGGTGTTGCGTATTGTGCTACCTGCGATGCACCTTTGTTTAAAGATAAAAAAGTGATTGTTGTAGGTGGTGGCAACTCAGCCTTCACTACAGCGCTGGATCTTTTAAAAATGAATGCGGAGATTATTCTCATCAACTTTATTAACGGGTGGCAGGCTGATGAGACCCTTCAGCAAAGAATAAAAAAGTTTGAGAAAGTAAAATTCTTGGACTATCATGAGGTTATCCGAATCGAAGGGAAGGATAAGGTAGGGGCAGCAGTAATCAGGGACCGTAAAAATGGAGAAGAAAAGAGAGTGATTGTTGATGGAATATTCCTGGAAATTGGTCTTTTGCCCAATTCCGACCCGGTCAAAACCTTAGTCGAATTAAATAAGCAAGGTGAAGTTATCATTGATTGCTTTTGCAGCACGAGCGTCCCTGGTTTCTTTGGCGCAGGAGATGTAACTACAGTACCGCATAAGCAAATAATTATTTCTGCGGGAGAAGGGGCCAAGGCTGCATTGTCTGCTTATAACTACCTTGTCAAAAATTCTCAAATATAGCGAGGTGTATCATGGCAAGGCTCCCAGGAAAAGAGAGAGAACAACTCAAAAAAATTTTCAAGCTTACCGATAAAGATGTCAGGATCGTCATGTTCACACAGGAGTTCGAGTGCGATTACTGTAAAATAACAAGAGAACTCCTCGAAGAGGTCTCTGGACTTTCAGAAAAAATCTTTTTTGAAGTACATGACTTCATGAAAGAAGCAGACCTAGCCAAAAATTACGGTCTTGATAAAATTCCGGCTACTATCCTTCTTGGAGACCGCGATTACGGGATTCGCTTTTATGGAGTTCCTGCCGGATACGAGTTCACCAGTTTTGTTGAAGATATCATTGATGTGAGTCGGAGAGATGCCGGACTTTCAAAAGAAGTGTTAACTGAATTGTCCAGAATAGACCAACCCGTACACATTCAGGTAATGATTTCACCCACCTGACCTTACTGTGGCCGTGCTGTACGCATAGCACACCGCTTTGCAATGGCAAACAACTACATTACTGCAGATATGGTAGAGTTATCAGAATTTCCTCACTTAGCGGTAAAGTACAATGTTCAGGGAGTGCCTAAAATTATTATAAATGAAGAACACAGCATAGTTGGAGCAATGCCAGAGATAGAATTTGCCCAGGCAGTGCTAAAGGCTGTCGGAAAGTAAAGCTGTTTTCCTATGCCCCTTAAATCTGCTTATGCTATGAGTTTAGCATTATTCATAGAGCGGTTCAGTTTTAGGCACTTGACTTTAAAATTACAGGTAATGTTTAATATTAAATTAACGTATTAGGAGTGTAAGATGCCAATTTACGAATATATGTGCAAGGAATGCAATGAGAGTTTTTCACTTCTTCAGCGTGTAGGCGTAACTGAAAAAGATACTGTTTGTCCCAGATGTGGCTCAAAAGATGTTAAGAAAAATATTTCTATCGTTAGTGGTTTTTGCTCAGATGATCCCGGATTTTCCTCTTCGGGTGGGTCATACTCTGGATTCAGCGGAGGTGGCTGAAGGCCCCGGACATGCTGAACCTTGCGTTCAGCCAATATTTTAACACTCCTTTTTATTGTCCATAAAAATTTATACCTGCCTTGAAACACTAGTGAAACTGTTCCTTTGATGGTTTTATTTTGTCTAAAAATTTTTTAAGACAATACTCTGCTTAATAGTTAACTTCAGAACTCCTGACCTCTCATCCGTAAAGACATCATCTATCGAGTTCTAAAAATAATGTAAAATCAGCGAGTTCTGCCCCCTGAACACCGTGATAATTTCCAAGACAAAGCGGATTTAAGTATGATACCTTATTTTCAGAA
>JBGOWS010000160.1:0-5273 GCA_041478735.1 Thermodesulfovibrionia bacterium
CCATGTACAGGTGTTTTCCTCCACTAAAAGGACCATCAAAACCGAAGATTCTGAGCCTCTTTACAAGCTCATTATGAGAAACAGGGCCCAGTTTAGACATTTATGCAATAGCTTCCTGTATCTCTGTTATCTCGTAGTCTCCGAGCTTCGGAATGGGAAGACCTTTTTTAATGCTTAATAATATCCAGCCCTCGACAACATCCTTTAGATTACTCCTACATTCTTCAAGGGTTTTACCTGTAGCCCAAACACCCTTAAGGTCTTCTATCTCACCGTAAAATGGTTCTTCATCTTCAATAATTTCGTATCTTGCCCTTCGCAATGCTTCTTCAACATATTCTATTAACATTGTTTACCACCCTGCTCCTTTTTGATATTTTACCACAGCCCGTTGCATCAAATGAAAATCTATATGGATGCATTGGGGTAGGGTCTTGTTTATTGCATTTCCCATAAAACTGCCCTTGAATCGTGACATTTGCATCAAAAGAGTTTGTTTGGTTTCTATAGTTTCTCTGGTTTGTCTAGTTTATTTGGTTTATTTGGTTTGTTTAGTCTCTCTGGTTACTTCTGTTTCTCTTGTTTCTCTTGTTTAAAGCTCTTTTGGTTATTCAGAAGATATGTTATCAGTCCTGAAATCATTTTTGATGTCTTACCTGCTTGCTGATAAATGGTATCAAATGTCTCTTTTTTTATATAATCCTGATCGAGGGCTACATACACATGGGATTGTAGTTCAGCGGCAGATGATACAGAAATAAACAAAAACTGAGTAAATTCTCTATTTGAGCGACGGACAAAGCCCTCAGTCATATTGCCCATGACTGATATTGCAGCACCGACGCTCTGATCTCTCAAGCGATAATCATTCTGAAATGGCTTGCTCTTTCTTATAGCTTCGTAGACCATATTTACTAATTTCCTTGCTTCCTGCCAGCATTCCAGTTCTTCAAAGCGGGTGATTTTCATTGTTCTGGTTTCTTTGGTTTATCTGGTTTATCTTGTGAACAGGCTGGCAAGCACTACTTATATACATCCCCTCTGGGACCAATAGCCTCTACATAAATGATTTTATTATCCGCATCTACATAGTAGATGACTCGAAGGCTACCTATATCATAGCGATATTTGCCCTCCAATCTTCCCTTCAGTTTTTTGATACGAGGTCCTTCAAATGGGTTTTGAATCATTTCATCTACCGCTTTATTAATTCTTCTTTGTGTATTAACATCGAGTTTATTGTAATAACGGGTTGCCTGTCTATAAAATACAACCTTATACATTACGTTTTACTTTTTCCCACGGAATAAAGTCAGATGTTCTTCCTTCCATACGTGCTTTTTCTGCATTTTTAATCTTCCTCATAAGATTTTTGTCGGCCATTATTTCAAATGTCTCTTTCCATGCTTCAATATCTTCCGCAATACTCTCTTGTATCAGCTGCTTAAATTCTTCAACTGTAAGGTCTTTTATCTTTTTCTCCTTTAAAATTGTTGAGCACATTCAAATCACCTCCTGCATAATTATATCTTGTACCTTCCTATCAATCAATCGTATTCTTGTTTGGCGAATAGGCAAAAGGTGTCAGGCCTTGACTTTTGAGTTTTCTCTCATAACTTAGTATCCGTTCTATTCTATGTCATGGGGTCAGGTCTTGACGGGCTGTTGCCCAAATAGGTTTTTTGCAACTGAGTTTTTAGTTTGAATTTAATATGCATTAAGCTCTTTGAAAAAACGATTCATAGTGATAGTGCTGACGCCCAAAAACATCACTTATTGCCTCGATCAAGACAAATAATATCCTTCCAGTGGAAGCCTTTATCGCTATGGCCACTGCCACGGCACTTTTCTTCGGCTTTAAGACGTGATTTATCATAACCTGAATATTCTGAATTGCACACGTTAGATATTCCTGAATCCGCATTCGCCAGAGTCCTCGCCACCGAGCCTCATCAAAGCCATATCGTGTGCTCTTTGCAAATGATCGTTCCATCAGATGCTGCCTTGTTTTTATGTCACGTTTAGCTTTGGAAGACCGGCTCGTTTCACGCATCTTATCGAGTTCCTCTTGCCGCAGATGACGCTTAATTGTTCGTCCCGATTTGTTTTGGGTGCATTGTTCTCTTAACTGGCAAACCGCACAAACCTTTTTCCGAGCGGCATAATCCCTGCTCTGTCGGCTCACATGCAACGATTTCGGCTTCAGCACATTTCCCGCTGGACAGTGATAGACATCTCTTTCCGTGTCGTATAGAAAATGGTCTTCAGAAAATATGTTCAGTTTCGCAGTCCGTTTAACAGCCGCTTCCCGTAAATCAGGTATATGGGCATGTATGCCACGGTCGTGGCAGGATAGAAAGTTTTCGATGGTACCGTACTTGCTATCAGCTACAACTGTATCAGCAGTTACGCCCGTTGTCATTTTATGCTGCTCAATCAGAGGAATCATCAGGTGAGCTTCATTGATGTCGCCGGCTGTCGCCTTTGTCGCAGTAATGATCTCACTTCTTTCATCAACAGCCTTGTGCACCTGATAGGAAAGCTTAGGCTTCCCACGGTTGACTATGGCTGCATCAGGATCAGTGCTGGAAATATAACGATTGTTTTTCTTCTCATATGTCAGGCAAGGATTGGCGCTTTCGCTTTTATCTTCCAAGCGGTCTTCCAACTTTTTGTAGTTTTTGTGCAGTTGATGTTTGAGATTCCTTGTGTCAATGACGGAGTTGTTCGAGGCATTTGCGTCTACAAGGCTGGAATCAATGAATATCTTTCTGCCATCAACAAGGCCGGCTTCCACGCATTGTAAGACTATACGCTCAAAAAAGCTTTGGAAAATCTCTATACCCCATTTCTTCCGGGCTTTGGACAATACGCTGTGATTGGGAATTTCAGAATCAAGGTCATAACCAAGAAACCAGAGCCAATCAATACGCTCAGGCACGGTATCCATCAATTCCCGTTCTGATCGGACATTATAAAAGATGAGCAAGAGCATTAGTTTCAGTACCACAGGCGGAGGCACCGAAACGTTGCCGTTAGTGCCGTAACGGTCTTTGACTTCATTGTAAGCGAAATCAAAGTCTATAAGCTGTTTGACACGCCTTAACGGATGATTGCATCTAACTCGTTTGTCTATGTTGATTCCAATATAGAACAGACTGCTTTGCGGTGATTGCTGCATTCCCATCATGGCTATCATCTCCTCTTGTTGTGATGAATGCAGCATTATAAACGTATTCAACCTTTTATTCTATGGTTATTTGGGCAACAGCCCGTGGAGACCTGACCCTAAAACACTGTTCCAGAAATCTGTCAAAGATAAAGAAGCGACCCCCTCTGCTTTAAATTTCTTCTTCAAAGAATTTGCTTGAATTTTTATAATAAAAGGTTTTAATATAGTTCAGTGGTTGAACGCACGGATTTTCTTCAGCACCCGTCCTGGTATATGTCAGGAAATGGCGGTAGCATGTTATTTATTGTGTGCTTAGTTCTCAGTGTTAACCTTAACCTTTGCCTGTCTTAACACATGGATGAATCCCAGTTTAAAACCCTCAGGGAATTAGCAAAAGACGGTACCCTTTCGCAGCGCGACCTGTCAAAGAGGACGGGATTAAGTCTGGGCAGGGTGAACTACCTTGTAAATGCATTGATCGGGAAGGGCTACATCAAGGCACAGAGGTTCAAGAATTCAAGAAACAAGATAGCGTATATGTATATCCTGACCCCGAAGGGCGTAAGCGAAAAAATCAAGCAGACATACAACTTCCTTCAGAGAAAGCTTGAAGAATATGACAGGCTGAAAAAAGAAATAGAGACACTCATGCAGGAAAACCACGAACATCTTAAAAATAAATAGGAATTCACTCCGGTGATTCAGACGAGGAGTTTTTGTATGTGGATGATATGATTGATGGCTTGATGACTCAGACTAGTAAAACCAGATAAACTAAATAAACTGAATGAACTAAAAAAACTTATAGACTCAACGACGCAATGACTCTATGACTATTATTCTAAAATGTATATTTTAGGTTTGACCCAGAGGATTAAATTTAGTGAAACAAAACAAACCAGATAAACCAGATAAATGCAAGAAACAAGACCTGACCCCAAGAGGTTGATTTCGGGTGAGTGGGTGAAGAGTGAGAGATTGTGGTAAAATACGTTTGAGCAATAAAGATATTCACTATTTGGATCATATATTTAAAAGGAGTGAAAATTGTGACTAATGCTTCTAAATTGAAAGATGAGATAAAAGAGATTAAGGATTTATTAATTTCAGACATTTTACCTAAAGTTATGGAGAGCAGTAAGAGAAAATCTGTTTTGGTTCACAGCTTGCATAATCCGCTTCTCAAACTGAAGGAGCCTTTAGTTGCCCATCTGGAGTCCGATAAGGATGGAGTAATCGCTTTTTGCTATGATTTAGATGTCTTCGGACATGGAGATACGGAAGGCGAGGCTTTAGAAGACCTTAGAAAGACCATAAGTGATTTATTTTTTGAACTGGAGAACAATAAGAAAGATTTGGGATCCCTTCCCCAGAAAATATGGGACTATCTTTCCAGTATTGTGGAAAAGAAAGAGGCTTTTGCTTGAAGGCAAAGGAGGCTCTTCAAATTTTTGAAAAACTGGAAATGGAAACCAGGGAGGGGAGGGATACATTAGCTTTTCTAAAATGGAAGGGTAAGATTATCCTATGGTCGAAGGTGCCTCATAAAAGAGGAGAATTAAAGGGAAAGCTGAGCTATTTTATTCGACAACAATTGAAGCTGAATGAAAGTCAATTCAAAGAGCTGCAGGAATGCAAAATCTGGAGAAAAGAATATTTAGAGATATTAAGAGCAAAAGGTTTATTGTAAAGAAAACAAGCGTACAAGCAAAGCAATAATGGAAATGATAGATATTACCGAAAGTTTTTCATTTGATCGAAATTTTGAGCAAATGGGATTTGAAAGAAGACCTTAAGAGACCGACTATTTTTAGCGAAATATGCCCTGAGAACTAAAATGTCAACATTCAACAGGCTGTTGAAAAACTCTTTTTTCTGTCATTGCGAGCGAAGCGCGGCAATCTCGCTTTTAATAAAATCAATGGGTTAGAGATTGCTTCGTCGCAAAAACTGCTCCTCGCAATGACATGCGACGGGTTTTTCAACAGCCTGACAAGACCTGACCCCAATGCATCCATATAGATTTTCATTTGATGCAACGGGCTGTGGTAAAATATCAAAAAGGAGCAGGGTGGTAAACAATGTTAATAGAATATGTTGA
>JBGOWS010000224.1:0-4050 GCA_041478735.1 Thermodesulfovibrionia bacterium
CGGACAATGACAAATACTGACTTTATGGACAGACACTATTTAGACAATTTTAAATAAATTTGTAATAATCTTATTTAAGAAGATGAAGAAAAAGAATATTTTAATTTACGAAGAAGATAAAGAGACCTTGAAATTTTTGAGGTCGTTCTTTAGAAGAAGAAATGATTATTCTGTCTGCTTTATAAAAACAGATAAGAAGGTATTAAAGAGAGAACTTGTAGAGAGAAGGTATGCTGCCCTGATTATTAGTAGTCCTGATGGGCTTGAGCATATAAAGCCTTCAGGGGTTGGATGCCCTGTAATAGCCCTGATATCCTGTAATGTAACTAATGGTATTCGTGCTGTGGTTAAGTCTGATGTAGAATATTATCTGCTCAGTCCATTCTATAAAGAAGAACTTGACCATAAACTTAGGTTAGCCATAGAGAAAAAGAACTGGTTCGAAACCCTTTACAAGAGCAAGAAGGATCTTGACGCCCTTATAGAATTTACATACCTGATCTCATCAACCCTTAATCCTAAAGAGATGCTCTATTTTGTTGTGAAAAAGATATCTGAGATAATAAATGTGACAAGATGCTCTATGATTAGCATAGATGCTGAGGATCAGCGATATGCACATGTTATTTCGACATTTGAAGACCCAAAGATAACAAATATAAAAATTGATTTAAAAAAATATCCTGAAATAATGAAGGCGGTATCCTTTAAAAAGGCGGTCATTATAAAAGATGCATTAAAGGATCCTGTAATGGAGGGAGTAAGGGCTATAATAAAGCCGCTGGGGATTCGCTCTATAGCTGTTTTACCTATAACCTTTCGTGATGAGGTGATAGGCACATTATTACTGAGGACATTGCGGTCAGGGCACGCCTTTACAAAGAGAGAGATAAGGCTGTGCACTACTATTGCCAATGCATCTGCAAATGCCCTTTATAATGCCTTCCTGTATGATAGACTTGAGAAGGAGAAGACAAGGCTCGAGAAGCTTGCCATAACAGACTATCTTACAGGTATCTATAATATAAGGTACTTCTACTACAGGCTTGAGGAGGAATTCGGTAGGGCTATGAGATATGGCACTCCATTAAGTTGTATGATGTTGGATATAGACTACTTTAAAAAGGTAAATGATACCTATGGTCACAGGATTGGTGATATTATACTTAGAGATTTTGCACAGCTCGTAAAAAGACATACAAGAAGGTCGGATGTCTTTGCCAGATATGGAGGTGAAGAGTTTATAATGCTCCTGCCACATACAAATATGAAAGGTGTTATATTTGAGGCCGAGCGACTCAGGAATGTGGTGAAGGAATGTCAGTTTACGGGCATCAAGGAAGGGGAGAGGATTACTGTGAGTATAGGTATAGCTTGCAGTCCTGATGGAAGTATAAAAACCTATGATGAACTTATTACTCTTGCTGATAATGCCTTATTTACAGCTAAGAATAAAGGGCGGGATCAGATTGTTGTATATCCTTCCTTGTAATTTTATAACGGGGATTATGAAATAGGAAATGAGAAATAAGAAGTGAAGAAATTCATAAATTTTTATTTCGTAGTTTTCAGTTCTTACTTCTCACTTAAATAGACCTAAACGTTGCATAAAAAAGTGAGACAGACATGCTGAAAAACCCCGCCAAAGCGACGAGTTTTTATTCTGATTCGCGTGACATCACCCCCCTTGAGTCCCCCCTTAATAAGGGGGGGTGATGTGCATTCTGGAAAAAGGCTGGCTGGCCCGCCAGAGGCGGACGGGAGGGCTTTGCGGTGTCACTGGTCGGGCTTTTTCATCATATCGCCTCACAGATGATAATAATTTTTACAACTGATGGGTAGATTGTGGATATCATAACTTCTCATACGAATGCTGACTTTGATTCTTTTGCCTCGATGGTTGCTGCAAAGAAACTCTATCCTGAAGCGAAGATAGTCTTCCCCGGCTCTCAGGAAAAGAAACTGAGAGATTTCATAGAAGCATTTCATCCGGTAGAGATAAAGCGTATAAAGGACCTTGACCTTTCAAAGGTCACGAGGCTGATTATAGTTGATGCAAAAATACCAGGCAGAATTGGCCCATTTGCAGAACTGCTTCCCAACAAAAGAATCAAGGTTCACATTTACGACCATCATCCGTTTAGTGAAGGTGATATCAGGGGAGAGGTTGAGAAGATTGAACGTGTAGGTGCAACTGCAACCATATTTACAGAGATATTAAAAAGCAGGAAATTACATCCCACACCTATTGAGGCAACTATACTCGCCCTGGGCATATATGAAGAGACAGGATGTCTGCTTTTCCCTTCAACAACAGAGCGGGATTTATTAGCTATCTCGTATCTTCTGAAAAGAGGTGCAAATCTTAATATTGTTTCGAGTTTTTTAAAAATGGAATTAAGCATGGAAGAACTCGATCTCCTTTATGAACTGGTCCAGTCATCAAAAGATATGGTTATTGAAGGTGTGAGGATAAAGGTGGCGAAGGCATCCCGTGAGGGCTACCTTGGAGATGCAGCACACCTTGCCCACAGGATAATGGAAATAGAAGATATCGATGCTGTGGCTGTCCTGCTCAGCATGGGGGGAAAAATATTGATAGTCGCAAGAAGTAAGGTTCCAGAGCTTGATGTATCAAAGGTAATGAGGGAATTCGGAGGAGGAGGACATCCGACAGCAGCCGCGGCTACAATAAAAGAAGCATCGCTCGAGGTTGTTGAGGAGAAATTAACGGATCTGGTGCATAAATATATAAAGCCTGGCAAAGTTGCTTCTGATATCATGACGAGTCCTGTCATCAGTATTAAATGGGATAGTTCTGTCAAAGAGGCAGAGGCGATGATGACCCGGTACGGTGTCAACGTTCTGCCGGTCTTGAGAGAAGGAAAATTTGCCGGACTTATATCACGCGAGATTGTGGAAAAAGCCCTTTACCACGGTTTTGGAAAAAGTACGGCAATCGAATTCTCGACGACAGATGCAATAACTGTGAGACAGCATACTCCAATCAGAGAAATAGAAACATTGATGATAGAGCAGAACCAGAGGTTTATGCCTGTTATAGAAAATGAGAAAATTATTGGTGCAATAACAAGGACAGACCTGCTTCGCACACTTTATGAGGAATTTCTAAGGCGTAGAAAGATAGAAGAAACAGTTACAAAGGAAAAACCGTCTGCAGGTAGAAGCCTGTCTTCCTGGCTGAAGGAGAGGTTCCCATCGGAAATTTATAATTTTCTGAAACTTTCCGGAGAAGTAGCAGAGGAATTAGGGGTTAATGCCTACCTCGTTGGAGGATCAGTGAGGGATCTCTTACGGGGCGAAGAAAATCTCGACATTGATATAGTTATAGAGGGTGATGGAATTTCATTTGCAAAAACATTCGGTAAAAAGCTGAATGCGAAAGTTAAAACACATCATAGATTTGGTACTGCGCAGGTAATTACTGATAAGTTGAAGCTCGATGTGGCAACAGCCAGGACCGAATACTATGAGTCACCCGCAGCTCTTCCAAAGGTAGAGATATCATCGATCAAGAAAGACCTTTACAGGAGAGACTTTACAATAAATGCGCTTGCTATAAAATTAAATCCAAAGGATTTTGGACTACTTATAGATTTTTTTGGCGGGCAGAGAGACCTGAGAGAGAAAGCAATTAGAGTCCTTCATAACCTGAGTTTTGTCGAAGATCCAACAAGAGCATTCAGGGCGGTCAGGTTTTCTGAGAGGTTTGGATTTAAGATTAGCAAACATACAGAAAATCTCATAAAGTCGGTGATAGAGATGAACTTATTTGACAAGCTTTCAGGTCCAAGGCTTTATGAAGAGCTGCTCCTGTCATTTAATGAGACCGAACCTGTCAGGACACTGAAGAAACTTTCTGATTTTGGACTTTTAAAGGTTATACATCCTAACCTTGTATTCAATGAAGAGCTTGAGACAATATTCAAATCAATGCATGATGCCCTCTCATGGTTCAATCTCCAATTTCTCGAAGAAAAGACTGACAGAGGAATTTTATATCTTATGTCCTTACTGTCCGGGTTGAAG
>JBGOWS010000068.1:0-9873 GCA_041478735.1 Thermodesulfovibrionia bacterium
CAACCACAGGCCTGTCAAACATGCCATATGGGTTTTGACCACCCTCAATGGGAGATGTATTCATCTTCCAAACATGGTGTCCGGTATTTACTGAAGCAAAACAATATTCTTCCAGAAACTGCTGCTGCGCCTACATGTCAGACCTGCCATATGCAAGAGGGCAACCATGCTAACAGAACAGCATGGGGATTTCTCGCTGTGCGACTTCCAATGCCTGAGGATAAACAATGGGCTGCCGACCAGGCGACTATTCTTCAAGGGCTTGGTGTGCTTGATCCCGATGGGAAATCAACTGCCCGACTTGACGTTGTAAAGGCAGCAGGTGTTGCCCGACTGACACAGGAAGATTGGCAAAAAGAGCGCGATAAAATGGTAAAGACATGCAATAAATGTCATTCCATTAATTTTGTGAAGGCGGAATTGGATAAAGGAGACCAGATGATCAAAGGGGCAGATCGTCTTATGGCTGAGGAAATTCGCACCGTTGCCGCTTTATACAAAGACGGCATACTTAAAAAAGCGAAGAACTATGCTTATCCATTCCCTGACTTGCTCACATTCCATGATGCACCAACTGTAATTGAGCAGAAGCTGTTTGTGATGTTTCTGGAACATAGGATGAGGACATTCCAGGGGACATTCCATGCCAACCCTGATTATGCATTATGGTATGGCTGGAGCGAAATGCAACGGGACTTGACAGAAATTAAAGAGATGGCTAAAGAACTCCAAAGGAGGCAAAAAGTAAAGAAAAAATAAGAGCATAGATTTAGGCAGCACGGCAGATAAATCGACCCAAACGCCTACTTAGAGTCTGTTTATAAATGTTGATTATTCACCCTCCCCTTACCCCTTCCATCCCCGGCCTCGCTTCGCGAAGCGGGGCGGGCAAGGGAGGGGATTATTTATCAACCCTCTCCCCTGGTGGGAGAGGGCGGGGGTGAGGGGGGTTTTATAGTTTATAAACAGACTCTGCTTACATTGTAGAAGAACGTCAAAAGGAGAGTGGTAAAATGCAAAAATACAAATGCACAGTTTGCGGGTATATATACAACCCTGAAAAAGGTGACCCTGATTCTGGAATCAAGCCAGGAACACCTTTTGAGGAATTGCCAGATGATTGGGTTTGCCCTGTTTGTGGAGCTGATAAATCACTGTTTGAAAAGGAGGGATAAAAATGGCTGTCAGGGAAATAAAACCGGATATTTACTCTACAGGTGCAATAGACTGGGACAGAAGATTGTTTGATGAGCTTATACCTCTTCCAGACGGAACAAGTTATAACTCCTATTTGATAAAGGGCAGTGAAAAAATAGCTTTGATAGAAACCGTTGACCCAACTAAAGGGCATGAACTTATAGACAATCTTAATAAATTGGGTATCAGCAATATTGATTATGTTATTGCCAACCATGCTGAACAGGATCATTCAGGGTCAATACCTAAAATTCTGGAGCTTTATCCAAATGCAAAGGTATTGACCAATCCAAAATGCAAGGACATGCTCAAGGATTTGCTTTTAATTCCCGAAGATAAATTTATAACTATAAACGACAGGGAGACAGTTTCTCTGGGAAACAAAACACTGGAATTTATCCTCGCTCCATGGGTTCACTGGCCTGAAACAATGTTTACTTATCTGAGAGAGGATAAAGTTTTATTTGCCTGCGATTTCCTGGGCTCACATCTGGCAACAAGTGTTTTGTTTGTAGCAGATGAGGCAAAAGTATACGAGTCAGCCAAGCGATACTATGCAGAGATTATGATGCCATTCAGAAATATTATCAAGAAACATCTGGAAGTCATAAATGGTCTGAAAATCAAAATAATTGCGCCAAGCCACGGCCCAATTTATCAAGCGCCTGAATTTATCCTGAATGCGTACAAAGATTGGATTTCGGATGAGATAAAGAATGAGGTGGTTATACCGTATATCTCAATGCATGGCAGTACAAAGAAAATGATAGACCATTTAGTAGATGTTCTAATTGAAAAAAATATAACTGTAAAGCCATTTAATTTGACCAAAACAGACATTGGAGAACTGGCGATGGCTCTTGTAGATGCTGCTACCATAATAATTGCTTCCCCCACAATCTTAGGTGGTCCGCACCCTAATGTTATTTATGCGACTTATCTTGTGAATGCATTAAGACCAAAATTGAGATTTGCATCTGTTATTGGTTCTTATGGGTGGGGTGGGAAAATGGTAGAGCATATTAAAGGAATATTGACAAATCTTAAGGTAGAAATCCTTGAACCGGTTATTGTAAAAGGGTTCCCAAGGGAGGAAGATCTCAAAGCATTGGATATATTGGCAGATAATATTTTTAAGAAACATAGAGAACACAATATCATCTGAGTTTCCCCAGCTTTTCGGCTAATTTTGTGGTCTCCAGTAATATGCTTTCTACTTCGTCAAGTCCCTTGTTCCAGAATCTTGGATCTGCTATATCCACCCCGAGTTTTTTAAAGATATTTCTAGGAGAATCAGACAATCCAGCTGATAAAAACTCTTTGACCTTTTCAATAAATTTTGGATTTTCTTTTACGGAGGTTTGAAGCGATTTGGAAATTAAAAGGCCGCTGGCGTATGAATAGACGTAAAAGAAGCTTCGAATATGGCTCCAATAAACCCACCAGTTTTGTGAGCCCATAGACTGTTCAACAAAATCTCCCATGTACGCTGCCATGTGTTTTTGGAATAATCTCCCTATTTCCTCTTTTGATAAATAACCTTTTTGCCTGAATTCCTGATGAAGTTCCTGCTCAAATCTATAGCATGCTACCTGCCTGAATATAGTTGAAACTTCATCATTTAGTTTCATCATCATTATAGAAAACCTTAACTCATCATCAGCCTGTTTGAGTATTTCCTGAAACACAAAATCTTCCATAAAGGTGCTGGCAACCTCGGCTGTGGATGTAGGTGTCCCGAAATTCAGGGCCTTCTGATTTTTCCTGATTAACTCGTTGTTTAGCCCATGCCCGAGTTCATGGGCTAACGTCAGGACATCACGAAGCTTGTTTGTATGGTTTAAAAGAATATAAGTAGGCTGGGAAATTCGATGATGAGCACAAAATGCACCGCTTGCTTTCCCCTTTCTGGGATAAACATCAAACTGGCCATTTTTTATAAATCCAGAAAAGATATCAGCAAACTCATTGTCGAGATTTTTCAGGACTTTATAAATAAGTTTGATGGATTCGGTATATGAGTATTTCTTGTTGATATTCCCGAGTTCCACATTTCTTTCATGATATTTCAATCTCTTAACCTTCATAATCCTGGCCTTTAACCCGTAATATCTTGAAGAAATATTTAAAAACCTGTCAGAAACTGTTTTTATAAGAGAATCCACAATTTCACTATCAATATCATCACTTATATGCCTTGTAAGGTCCGGCCTCGATATCTTACGGAGTTCATCATCTATCTTTTTATTCGCCAGTAGAGAATTAATTTCCGCCTCAGCAACTTCAACATTTTTGTACAATATATCATTAAAGACCCTGGCTGCCGAGTCTCTCACCCTTTTATTTTTACTGTTCATTAAGCTCAGTATTTCTGAAAAAGTCTTAATCTTTTTGCTGCCATCCTCCAGAATGACCATTCGTTCTTCCTTTGCAAGAAAGCCAGATGTCATCTTTACCCAGTTAGAATAAGAAGTTGATGTCTTGAGGTTCAAAATCTTTTCTTCAGGTTCACTCAGCAAATATTTGGATTCTGCAAATATGCGCTCCAGAAAATGTTTATAATCTTTAAGTCCGGCGAATCCCAAAAATTTCTTTTGGTAAGTCTTTGGCATCCTGGATATTCGAAGGTGGAAAAATTGGGATTCATTTTCAATCCGTTTGCTGAAATTTTCTATCTGATTGAATTTTGCTTTGAGCTTCGGGTTATTCTGATCCTGCGTAGTTCGTAGCCAGAAATAATATCCTTCGTCACCATCGGTGCCATAATCTCTTTTCCATCTTTCATATTCATCCAAAGCTTGTTTGAGTACAGCAGGATTTTTGAGATAATCTTTACCATCCTTCCACTTATTAATAAATTCATAACTTTTCTGTTCAATTATCTTCCTTTTTCCCTCGATTCCTGGATCATCATCGCTCTCAAAGAATTGTTTAAGATTCCATGTAATCTGCTTCATCACAAATTCCTTTCTAATCTCCTGTTTGTCCTGAAAATACCTTCATCCGTCATGCTGAACTTGATTCAGCATCTCTTGAGACCCTGAAACGAGTTCAGGGTCTCAAGAATGGATTATTTTTATTATCCTTTGTGTCGCTATGCGAGATAGTTATTTCATTCTCGATTTTTCTATACACTTGCAAATACTGTCAGGTAATTATAAATTATAAATATGGAAGAAGGTAAGAAATATTGTCTATGTTGTGGTGAGGATGTTCCTTACAATGTACTTACAATGTAATAGTAAGGAACGAGAGAAGGGAACTTACATGTACTTATTGTGGTTTTGTCCTAGATACGGAGAATCTGCGGGAAAATACAAAGAGTTCTGTAAATACATATGCATTTATTGCTGAGGATTCTAAATTTACAAGAACACTTCTTAAAGAACTAATCTTGAAAAAAACATTAGCCACTGAGGTTATAGCGGTTACAAATGGTCTTGAACTCATCTCAGAGTATTCAAAACTTTTTAAAAAAATTGTCAGGGGCAGCTTTGTAATAATTGACCTTAATATGCCAGTGATGGACGGCCTTACTGCTGCAAGGACTTTAAGAGCGCTTGAAGAGAAGGGCAGCATAGTAAAAGTTCCAATTGTATTCTTTTCAGGAGTAAAGGCAGATGAAGATCTTAGAAGGCAGATGGAACTACTAGCACCTGCACATTATGTCAATAAGGGGTCTGATCCTGATCCGGAACATCTTGTTCAGAGGGTTCAGGGCCTTTTAAATTTTATTTCCCAGCGTTATCAGAAAGCGAATTCTTAATGTCAATAGTAGCCGCAGGCTTTAGCCTGCGTTTATGAAAACCTTTAGTATCGTAACCTAAAGGTTGCGGCTACAAAATTACTCATTTTGGCATAAATATATTTTTGGAGGGGTTATGAAATACCAGGTAGGAAAGACTGGCCGGATTGTTTTAGCAAGATTTGAAGACAGAGAGGACGCACTTAAAAACATTACTGATATTGCAAAAAAAGAAAATATAAGAAATGCAGTATTTTTTCTAATCGGCGGTATTAGGCAGGGTAGGGTGGTTGTTGGACCGGAAGAAGAAGAACTACCCCCAAAACCTGTATGGAAGGAGATAAAAGAAAGTCATGAGGTTTTGGGTCTTGGCACCATATTCTGGCAGGAAAATGAACCGAAGATTCATTTCCACGGCGCATTTGGGAAAAAGGATATGGTTAAGGTTGGCTGCCTGAGGGAAACATCAGAGACATTCCTTGTCCTCGAGGCCGTTATTATGGAGTTAGAAGGAATTGATGCCCGGAGAGAGTTTGATCAGGCATCGGGGTTAACGCTGTTAAAGTTATAGAATTAACAAATTTGATGAGAAGAAGTACCGGTTGCAGACATGCGAAAGTTGGATTTTGGAAAGCGAAGCATCCTAAGGTCTTACTTGCTCTATTCCAGGACGTGGTGCGGTACCGGGTGCATTACCAATGATCAACATTTTGGGCCCTTCTTCTAAGAAGTGAATTTTTCCATCATCAATAAGGGATGAAATGACCCATTCGAAGAGAATCTTTGCATCTTCAAGCATTGGAGTTTTGGGATTACCATAATATTTTTTCTGCATATGCTCGTCATAAAGCCCAATACACCCGTGGGATCCCGGATACCCAGGAAGGTCCCGGCCATGAATCCAGAATGCAATTCCTTTTTTGCTTATATGGAACCTTAGGCCGTAATGCATAGGATATGGTTTATTCGTTTTCTCAACAAAATAAAGTGAAGAGTTATGCTGACTGTCAAACGCAGTAATTCTGAATTCTCCATTAGGTGTTTCATTTCCCTTCTCACCTGTTGCAATAGGAGCAGAAAATACAAGACGTCCATATTCATAAGCACCGAGAAACTGTTCTGAGAGATTCACCAGTATGAATTTTGCCTCCGACTCAGCAGGTTGATAATACTGAGGCATTGGCGTAAAGTTTTTGATGTCTTCGAGCCGTTTAGGAACCTTAATATAAATCCCGGGATAAACATGTCTTCTATCTACTCTGTTAAATCGAACCACATCTATCCATCTATCATTGAACAGAATTTCGAGTGTCTCACCTTTCTGCAGGCGTCTGCATTCCCAGACTACTTGAGCATCGCTGGGATGGTTAATTTTGCAAAGTGAAGGTACCATCTTTGCTTCTGCAGTTCCTGAATAGATTATATTTAAAAGCAAGGGAAGACAGAGGATTAAATAGTTATGCCAACAATGTCGCATGATCATCGAACCCTTACCTATTATTCGCATATCTTAATCATTATTTATTAATCTCAAAAAAATATTTTCCATTTTAACATACCCTACTGATGCTTTTATTCTTAAAAAGGCAAACTTGAAACTGTATTTCCCTGGAAGATGATTGTTGTTATTCACGAAACCTATATGGCCAACGTGTTTTTTATAGTTCAGAAGCCATGGCTGTAACAGGTTTCTGCCTGAATTAATGGAAAAATATTTTAAGGGGGTTGAGATAATCGCCCCTGAAGAGATAATATATAGTCGTCAAGGTTGTAATCTATAAAATCAGGCACTGCGGAGGATATAATATTATGATTTCAAGAAGGAATTTTTTAAAGGCCATGGTTGCCACTGCAATAATTTATCCTTTTAAAAATGTTTCAGCATCCCAAAAGTCCGAAAGAATACTCAACATGTACAATATTCATACAGATGAAAGTCTTAATATAAAGTATTATTCATCAGGCATCTATGACCGTGAAGCCATTGATAAGATAAACTATTTTTTAAGGTGTCATTATACTAATGAAGTAAAAGCCGTGGATATAGGGGTTTTAGATATGCTATGTGACATAAAGGACATTGTCGGTAAAGATAGAGAGGTACAAATAATCTCAGGCTATCGATCATTAGCGTATAACGAATTCCTGAGAAGTCATGGAAGTAAGGTAAGTAAAAACAGTCTTCACCTCAGTGGGCTTGCTATTGACTTCTCAATCGAAGGGGTCAACAACGATGAGCTTTCCCGTATTGCAAGGTCTTTTGCAACGGGCGGCGTAGGGAAATATCCTGAATTTGTGCATATTGACGTAGGCCGCATAAGATACTGGTAAACTATCAATCCACCTGATTGCTAAGTCCCAATATAGCACTAACTACAGCCTTAGTGACGTTAGCAACAAAAGTGAAATCAAGAGTTTCATGTTTATCGTTGTGAGTGTGGTAATAAGGGTTCCTGAACATGGCTGTATCTGTCAGCATAAGTGCAGGATATCCGCAGTTCCAGAAGGATGCATGGTCGCTAAATCGTGTTTCCGGGGTAATACGGCCTGATAAAGGTACCTTATAAGGCACAATATGAAGTTCAGGGACATATTTACTCGCTATGTTATAGAAGGCATTCATTATAGCCTTAGACCTTCGGTTTGCAACAACACCAAGGAAATCGCCTTTTTTAGGCACAGCTATTCTTACTAAAAACGGGATCATTTGACTCCCTTCTGTCTTATCTGTATACCCGACTGACTCAAGAATGAATACAGCCTCATATCTTTTCTTTTGTCTCTTTGCCTCGTTAGCAAAATGGTCGCTACCGATTAGAAAACTTAAAGTCTGAGGTTGAGGCTCTTCGAGAGTAAAGGCAACAAATTGAACTGTTCGACGCAGCTTCTGAGCGCTCAATATATTTGCTGCTTCAAGCAATACCGCTACTCCGCTAGCATTGTCATCAGCGCCTGGACTCCCCCGGGCAGCATCATAGTGTGCACCTAAAAGGATCCAATCTTTTTCTTTATCAATGCCTTCCATTGTAGCTATGATGTTCCGGTAAGTTCTTCCGTAGAAAGGTACTTCCTGGCTTTCCACCTTAAAGTTAAAAGAGCGCAATGTCTCTTCAATAAATTTAGCTTTTTCCTCTAAGGCAGCGTAATTTTCCCATGC
The DNA here is from genome assembly GCA_041478735.1 of Thermodesulfovibrionia bacterium. GTDB lineage: Bacteria > Nitrospirota > Thermodesulfovibrionia > Thermodesulfovibrionales > SM23-35 > JBGOWS01. The sequence continues at coordinate 8,100 of JBGOWS010000068.1, forward strand.
ATGACGTAATCCTTCTAAGTCTTTTACATATCTTTTAAGTCTTTCGATGCTGGCCTGTGAAGATATTTTATGGATCACAACCTTCGAGACCTTATAATAGAAATAATTAACCAGATGCCAAGCAGTGATGCAAAGCCAAAGGCCAGAAGTGCAAAAATAGAAATACCTGAGATTTTAGGGCCTGCGCCTGTAGCCTGCATTATGGCTGAACTCAGAATAATGGCGCTCACAATCATGCTAAATGCAATCCTGTTACTTGAACGATCCATATCCCTTATAAACCTATCAAAGCCTATATGTGTAAGTTTCATGTGAATATCATCCTTTAAGATCTTCCTTATAATCTGTTTTATCTGTTTCGGGAACAGGATCACAAAGTCACCTATTTCTTCAAAATATTTACGACTCTTTTCGTAGAGCCTCGATGGACTTATCCTCTCTCTTATCAGTTTTGAGGCATAAGGCTCAGCAGCGGCAATAAAGTCAAAATCAGGGTCAAGCTCAGTTCCAATGTTTTCGAGGATAAGCATTGCCTTGTCGATCAGGAGAAGGTCTGAAGGGATTTTCATATTGTGCTTCATTGCCAGGTGGGTTATAGTATCTAAATATTCTGCAAGATTTATTTCCTTCAACGTAAGACCATAAAGCGGCTCTAAGAATTCAGACAGGTCTGCTTTGAATTCTTTTCTGAGGATGCTGAGGTCTACCTCTTCAGGGACAAGACCGAGTTCGATATACTGGTCGGTCAGTTTGTCAAAATCTATGTTAATAAGTGCGAGGAATGTGTTGGCGATGATCTCTCTCAATTCAGGAGAAACCCTGCCAACAATGCCGAAATCCATAAAACCTATCATCCCGTTTGGCATAGCGAAGATATTCCCGGGATGGGGGTCAGCATGGAAGAACCCATCTTCAAGTATCTGCTTGAAATAGGCATCAGCCCCTATTTTTGCAAAATGTCTGCGGTCAAGGCCCATGGCCTCAATACCAGCAATATCATCAATCCTTACCCCTTTAATCTTCTCCATAACAAGTACCTTTTCGGTAGAGAATTCTCCGTATATCTTCGGGATATATACATCGAGGCTGTCCTCAAAATTTCTTCTGAAGCGGTGGCAGTTCCTTGCTTCCTCGATAAAATTAAGTTCTTTTTTCACAGTTTTAGAGAACTCGTCCACAATGCCCTTAGGATTAAAAAATCTGCTTTCAGGGACATACTTGTCCAGAAGATTGGCTATGGTTGACATGATGTTTACATCAGCCTCAATCTGTTCCCCGATACCTGGCCGCTGTACCTTTACGATTACGTCGCTTCCGTCTATGAGGGTAGCATGATGCACCTGTGCAATAGAAGCTGCGGCCACAGGTTTATCATCAAACTTAAGAAATATCTTATTAATCGGTAGCTGCGTTTTTTCCTCGATTATCTTCTTTACTTCTTCTGTAGGAAAGGGTGGCACCTCGTCCTGGAGTTTCTTGAATTCATCTGCAAATGGTTTGGTTATAAGGTCTGGTCTTGATGAAAGGAGTTGTGCAAGTTTGATAAAAGTTGGTCCGAGCTCTGCAAAGGCCATTCGTAATCTTTCGGGTACTGTAGGACCTTTAAGTGCTGGCCACTGACCAAAGGTTTTTAGTCTCGTCCTGAGTGGGGTAAATCTTTGGAGATGAATCTGGTCTATTATGCGGCCAAAACCATACCTCAAAAAGACATTGATAATCTCTCTGATTCTATTAACACTTCTGTATGTGCTTCTGAGCTTAAGCAGGTCTAAAG